>NZ_JAKFEF010000038.1:0-114380 GCF_036675785.1 Aromatoleum sp. | reverse complement strand
GCGGCCGACGACGGCACGTCCATCGTCGCCTTGTCGGATTCGAGCGTCGCGATCGCGTCGTCGACCTTGATCGTGTCGCCGGGCTTCACGAAGAGTTCGATGACCGGGACGTCGGAGAAATCGCCGATGTCCGGCACTTTCACCTCCACCGCGCCGCCGCTGCCCGTCACCGGTGCTGCGGCAGGGGCCGCGGCGGGCGCCGACGCGGGTGCGGACGGCTTCGATTGTTCGAACGCGGCTTCCGACGCGGCCGGCGTCGACTGCGCGGACGCGCTCGCGGCAGCGCCGGACGCGGCGCCGGCTTCGACCTTGATCAGCACCGCGCCTTCGGCGACCTTGTCGCCGACCTGGATCAGCACTTCCTTTACGACGCCGGCGGCCGACGACGGCACGTCCATCGTCGCCTTGTCGGATTCGAGCGTCGCGATCGCGTCGTCGACGGCGATCGTGTCGCCGACCTTGACGAACAGTTCGATGACCGGAACGTCGGCGTAATCGCCGATGTCCGGGACTTTCACTTCGATGAATTGGCTCATGTTGTTCTCTCCCTCGGCGCTCAGACGGTCATCGGGTTCGGCTTGTTCGGATCGAGCTGGTACTTCAGCAGCGCGGCGGCGACCTTGTCGCGCTCGATCAGGCCGTCATCGGCGAGCGCCTTCAGCGCGGCGACCGTGACCCAGCGGCGGTCGACCTCGAAGAAGTGGCGCAGCTTCTCGCGCGTGTCCGAGCGGCCGAAGCCGTCGGTGCCGAGCGTCACGTAGGTGCGCTTGACGAACGGGCGGATCTGCTCGGCGAACATCCGGATGTAGTCGGTCGCCGCGACGACCGGGCCGGCCGTGTTTCCGAGGCACTTCTCGACGTGCGAGACGCGCGGGGCCTCGACTGGATGCAGCATGTTGAAGCGGTCGGCGTCCTGGCCGTCTCGCGCGAGCTCGTTGAAGCTCGGGCAGCCCCAGATGTCGGCCTCGACGCCCCAGTCGTTCTTCAGCAGCTCGGCCGCCGCGATGACTTCGCGGAAGATCGTGCCCGAGCCGAGCAGCTGCACGCGCAGCTTCTTATCTTGCGTTGACTCGCCGCCCTTCCGGAACGCGTACATCCCCTTGATGATGTCGTGCTCGGCGCCGTCGGGCATCTCGGGATGCTCGTAGTTCTCGTTCATCACCGTGACGTAGTAATAGACGTCCTGCTGCTCCGCGAACATCCGGCGCATGCCGTCCTGCACGATCACCGCGACTTCGTACTGGAAGGTCGGGTCGTAGCTGATGCAGTTCGGGATCATGTTCGCCAGCAGCAGGCTGTGGCCGTCCTCGTGCTGCAGGCCTTCGCCGTTCAGCGTCGTGCGCCCGGCGGTGCCGCCGATCAGGAAGCCGCGCGTCCTCTGGTCGCCCGCCGCCCAGCACAGGTCCATCGTGCGCTGCAGGCCGAACATCGAATAGAAGATGTAGAACGGAATCATCTGCACGCCATGCACCGAGTACGCGGTACCGGCGGCGATCCAGTCGGCCATCGCGCCCGCCTCGTTGATGCCTTCCTGCAGCACCTGGCCGGTCTTCGATTCCTTGTAGAACATCAGCTGGTCATGGTCTTCGGGCACGTAGTTCTGGCCTTGCTGGTTCCAGATGCCGTACTGGCGGAACATGCCTTCCATGCCGAAGGTGCGCGATTCGTCGGGGACGATCGGCACGACGTGGCGGCCGAGCTGCTTGTCCTTCATCAGCGTGTTCATGATGCGCACGAGCGCCATCGTCGTCGATAGCTCGCGGCCTTCGCCCGATGCTTTCAGCAGCGCGGCGAACGTCTCGAGACCCGGCACCGGCAGCGGATCGGCGGTGCGCCGGCGCGCCGGCAGGAAGCCGCCGAGCGCCATGCGGTGCTCCATCATGTACTTGTGCTCGGGCGAATCCTCCGCGAACTTCACGTACGGCACATCGGCGAGCTTGTCGTCGGGCACCGGCAGGTCGAAGCGGTCGCGGAAGCGGCGGATCGCGTCGGTGTCCATCTTCTTCTGCTGGTGCGAGATGTTCATCGCCTCGCCGGCCTGGCCCATGCCGAAGCCCTTGATCGTCTTTGCGAGGATCAGCGTCGGCTGGCCCTTGTGCTCGCTCGCCGCCTTGTACGCGGAGAAGATCTTGAAGAGGTCGTGGCCGCCGCGGTTCAGGCGCCAGATCTCGTCGTCGGTCCAGTCGGCGACCATCTCCTTCAGTTCCGGCGTGTTGAAGAAGTGCTCGCGGACATACGCGCCGTTCTTCGCCTTGAAGGTCTGATATTCGCCGTCGACCGCTTCCATCATGCGCTTCTTCAGCAGACCCTTCGTGTCGCGTGCGAGCAGCGAATCCCAGTGCGTGCCCCAGATGACCTTGATGACGTTCCAGCCCGCGCCGCGGAACTCGGCTTCGAGTTCCTGAATGATCTTGCCGTTGCCGCGCACCGGCCCGTCGAGGCGCTGCAGGTTGCAGTTGATGACGAAGATCAGGTTGTCGAGCTTCTCGCGCGCAGCCATGCCGATCGCGCCGAGCGACTCGACCTCGTCGGTCTCGCCGTCGCCGAGGAAGGCCCACACTTTGCGGTCCTTCGCCTCGATCATGCCGCGCGAATCCATGTACTTCATGAAGCGCGCCGCGTAGATCGCGCACAGCGGCCCGAGACCCATCGACACCGTCGGGAACTGCCAGAAGTCCGGCATCAGCCACGGGTGCGGGTACGACGAGATGCCGTGGCCGTCCACTTCCTGGCGGAAGTTGTCCATCTGCTCTTCGGTGAGCCGCCCGAGCATGAACGCGCGGGCATAGACGCCCGGCACCGAGTGGCCCTGGAAGAAGATCAGGTCGCCGCCGTGCTCCTTCGTCGGCGCGCGCCAGAAATGCGAGAAGCCGACGTCGTAGAGCGCCGCCGCGGACGCGAACGACGCGATATGGCCGCCGACGTTCGTGTGCTTGTTCGCGCGCACGACCATCGCCATCGCGTTCCAGCGGATGTAGGAGTGCAGCTTGATCTCCATATCCGGATTGCCGGGGTACTTCGGCTGCTGGCCGACGGGGATCGTGTTGATGTACTGCGTCGTTGCGGAGTAAGGGATGTCGATCCCTTCCGCACGGCCTGCTTCGATCATTTTCTCGATCAGGAAATGGGCCCGTTCGGGGCCTTCACTGGCAATGACGCCTTCGAGCGCGTCGAGCCATTCCTGGGTTTCCTGGCTGTCCTGGTCGGCTTGCAGGATCACATTCGGTGTAGCGGCCATGCGTGTCTCCTCTTGCGGTGAGCTTGTCGGATTTCGCTGTTTGCGAAGCGGTCGAGTCTGAATTTTGGACGCAAGCAGGGGTAGTTGCTGGCGCCTTTCACATTCTAAAACTAGGTTTCGTAATGTGCAATCGAACGGACGCGGACCCGGACAGGTCTGGAAGCAAAATGGCATCCCGCGCGCAGCGGACATGCGGGTTGGCGAATGGCGTCGATGACGTCGAAAAGCGGCAGCCGGGCCGAGCGTCCCGGGGGCCGGGAAACGCCCGGATGGGGCGGGTCCGATCGCAGCCGCTCCGCTGGCATGACGGGAAACGAGAACGAATGAAGACGCCCGTCTTCCGCACCGATGTCGGGAACGTATGACGGCTTTCGGGGAAGGTCGCGAACGGCCGCGCGACCGGGAAAGCGGGTTCGCGAAGGAAAAAAAGTCGGCCGGGGGAGAGGGAGGGAGGGAGAGATCCCCCGGCCGACGAGCAAAACCCGGAACGTGCGCGACTTATGGCCCGATCGCCCGGCGACGATCTGCATCGTAGGCGAAGACGACCTGGCCGTCCCGCACCTCGCCCATGAAGATGTCGCTGGCGTCGGTGATCGCCTCGTGGTTGTCCTTCGAGAACGGGCGGTCATACGTCATGATTACGCCGTCCACCTTCACGCGCAGGTCTTCCAGCGCCTCGCGGATCCGGTCGCCGTCGGTACTGCCGGCCTGGCGGATCGCGGTGGCGAGAAGAAGCAGGGAATCATACCCTTGAGCGGCCGCCGGAGGCACCGGGATGCGCGTGCTGCCGCTGGATTTTTTCCACGCGTCGAGAAAGTCGCGTCGCCGCGTGCTGGTCGGCTCCGCGATGAAGGTCTGCGGCATCCGCGCGCCTTCCGCATTCGGGCCGGCGTTGTCGATGAAGTTCGACATCGCGAGCGTCCAGCTCCCGATTAGCGGAACGCGCCAGTTCAGCCGCGCCATGCCGTTGGCGATCTGCGCGAGCTCGGGGCCGATCCCGTAGGTGAGGACGCCTTGCGCGCCGGCGTCGCGCGCACGGCGAAGCTGCGCGGTCATGTCCGCCTCGCGCAACTCGAAGCGTTCGACGGCCACGGGCCGAATGCCGTGCGCGACGAGCGCCCGCTCGAGGTCTTCCCGGCCCAGCTGCCCGTAGTTCGTCGCGTCGTGAAAGATCGCGACGCGCCGCAGCCCGCCGCGGTCGACCGCCTCGACGACGATCATCGCCGCCTGAAGCGTGTCGTTCGCGGAGATGCGGAAGACGAAGTTGTCGGGATATCGAGGGGGAACGAACTGCTTCGTGATCAGCGAGCCGGTCGCGACCGACGTGATGACCGGGATTCGCGCGTGCTGGTAGAAGCGCTGGCTCGCGAGCGCGACGCCGGTGTTGACGATGCCGACGCTGGCGACGACGCGCTCCTTGTCGATGAGTGCCTGTGCGACCTGTGCCCCGCGCTCGTTGCTCGCCTCGTCGTCGCGTTCGACGAGCACGATCGGGCGCCCGAGCACGCCACCGTCGGCATTGATCCTCTCAGCCGCGATGCGGATGCCTTCGCGCATCGAGATGCCCATCGGGCTCGATCCGCCGGTGAAGGGGCCCGAGACGCCGATTTTCACCGGGTCCTGCGCCTCGGCGGCGAGGACGGTGAGACAGAAGAGCGCAAGAAGGAGTCGCAGCACCCGGCAGGCATCCGATGACAAAACCAGCCGCAAATCTACCGGCGGGGGCCCGCGTGCAGAATTGGCGAAAACCCGCGGCCGGAGCAGGATGTCGCACCGGATCGTCGCCGCGCCGCGAACGACCCTCCACTTGCTAGGGAAAAACCGGATTCCGCCGGGCGCCGGGTGCGGCAAGAATGCCCGGCAAATCTCCAGGCGCGTCGGGACCTTCCTCCTGCGGCCCTGCTCCGGAACCGCACCGCGCCTGAACCGATGAACAGAAACCTCGACGCCGCCAGCATCGCCCGGGTCCAGTGGTATTGGAGAGCGCCTTACCTCGCCGTCGGGATCTTCGCGCTGACGATGCTCGCGGTCGTCTGGTTGTTGCAGGACCGCGAAGCCGACAGCCAGCGCAACGCGGTCGCGCGCGACGTGCAATGGGCCGAGCAGACGATGCGGGTCCACATGCAGGGCACCGAGGAGTTTCTCGGCCAGCTCGCGCGCGACCTCGCCGCGGAAGCGCTCGACGCCGACGGGTTCCAGCTGCGGGCGAACCAGCACATCGCGAACAACGGCGAGCTCGTCAACGTCGTCTGGGTCGGGCCGGAAGAAGCGGTGCGCTGGTCGGCGCCGTTCGACACGCTCGACTGGCTCGTCGGCGACGCGCTCACCGGACTGCAGACCACCGCGTTCCATCACGCCCGCGACCTCGGGCGCCCGACCTACGCGGAGGCCTACGCGAACCCGCGTGGAACCATCGTCATCGAGGTCTATGTCCCGGTACGGCGCGGCCGTGAATTCCTCGGCGCGGTCGTCGGCGTCTATTCGATCGACCGCATCGTGCGGCACCTCGTGCCGAACTGGTTCACCGAGAAATACCGGCTCGCGCTGATCAGCGGCAAGGGGGAGAGCCTCGCGGTCAATTCCAGCGTCCGCGATCTCGACGAGAGCGTGTCGTACGAAATTCCGCTCGACCCGCCGGGCAATGGACTGCGGCTGCGCGCGGTCGCGTTCCGGACCGCGACGCCGCTGTCGCAGGCGCTGCCGACGATGATGATCGTCGGCCTGTCGGTGCTCGTGCTGTGGACGCTGTGGCTGCTGCGCACGCACGTGCAGCGCCGCGTGCAGGTCGAGAAAGAGCGCGACCGGCTGTTCAACCTGTCGCTCGACCTGTTGTGCATCCTCGGCCTCGACGGAGCGTTCCGTCGCGCGAACCCCGCGTTCG
This sequence comes from Aromatoleum sp., assembly GCF_036675785.1. Lineage (NCBI taxonomy): Bacteria > Pseudomonadati > Pseudomonadota > Betaproteobacteria > Rhodocyclales > Rhodocyclaceae > Aromatoleum > Aromatoleum sp. Next base: position 108,261 of record NZ_JAKFEF010000038.1, on the reverse strand, counting down.
AGCGCATCCTCGGCTACCGGCCGGACGACCTGCCGGGCCACGCCTTGCTCGACCTCGTTCATCCCGACGACGTCGCCGAGACGGTGGCGCAGATGCGCCGTCTCGCGGGCGGCGAACCGGCGAGCTTCGAGAACCGCTGCCGCTGCGAGGACGGATCGTTCAAGTGGCTCGCGTGGAGCATCAACCCGGTGCGCGAGGAGAAGCTCGTCTACGCCGTCGCCCACGACATCACCGGGCGCAAGGCCGGCGAGGACGCGCTGCGGGCGGAATCCACGTTCCGCAAGGCGATGGAGGAGTCGGTCCTGACCGGAATGCGTGCGATCGACCTCGAAGGGCGCATCACGTACGTGAATGCGGCGTTTTGCCGCATGGTCGGATTCGAGCAGGAGGAACTGATCGGCGTGCGCCGGCCGTTTCCGTACTGGCCTCCCGAAGACGTGAAAACCTGCAGCGAGAATCTCGATCTCACGCTGCTGGGTCGCGCACCGCCGACGGGATTCGAGATGCGCATCCGCCGCAAGAACGGCGACCGCATCGACGCGCGCTTCTACCTGTCGCCGCTGATCGACAGCAGCGGCACGCAGACCGGCTGGATGGCATCGGTGACCGACATCACCGAGCCGAAGCGCATCCGCGCGGCGCTCGAAGCGGCGCACGAGCGTTTCGTCGCGGTGCTCGACGGCCTCGAAGCGGCGGTGTTCGTCGCCGACGCGGGCACCGACGAGATCCTGTTTGCGAACCGCGCGTTCAAAAGCATCCACGGTTTCGACGCCGTCGGCCGCACCGTGCGCGGCGTCTCCGTCCCGCAGCCGGAGCGCGGCGAGTATGGCGTCGACCCGCGCGGACTGACCGCGGCAGACGTACCACGCGAGCTCTTCGACGGCGAACTGCAGCATCCGTTGTCGGGGCGCTGGTACCACGTCCGCGAACGCGCGACGCGCTGGGTCGACGGACGCGTCGTGCGGATGGGGATCGCGACCGACATCACCGAGCGCAAGCAGATGGCGGAAATTTCACGCCAGCAGGCCGAGCGGCTGCAGCGCACGTCGCGCTTGATCACGATGGGCGAAATGGCGTCGACGCTCGCGCACGAGCTGAACCAGCCGCTGTCGGCGATCGCCAACTACTGCATGGGCTCGGTGACGCGTATCCAGTCGGGCAGCTTCCGCAACGAGGACATTCTCGCCGCGATGCAAAAGGCGAGCTTCCAGGCCGAGCGCGCCGGCAAGATCATCCGGCGGGTGCGCGAGTTCGTGAAGAAGAGCGAGCCGCGGCGCAGTGCGGTGCAGATCGTCGAGCTGCTCGACGACGCGATCGGCTTCGCGGAGATCGACGCGCGGCGGATGAGCACGCGCATCGTGTCCGACGTCGCCACCGATCTGCCCGCGGTCTTCGCCGACCGCATCATGATCGAGCAGGTCGTGCTGAACCTCGTCAAAAACGGCATCGACGCGATGTCCGGTATGCCGGCCACCGAACGCGTTCTCGTCGTCCGCGCCCGCGCGCTCGGCCCTGGGGCTGTCGAAGTGTCGGTCATCGACCGCGGGCACGGCATCGGCGAGGAGGAGCGCGCGCGCCTCTTCACGCCGTTCTACACGACCAAGACCGAAGGCATGGGAATGGGGCTGAACATCTGCCGTTCGATCATCGAATTTCATGACGGCAGATTGATTGTGGATGCGAACCCGGAAGGCGGTACCATCTTCTCCTTTACGCTGCCGACGGAGTTTGCGAGTGAGCGGGTCGCCCGGAGTGCCTGACCAGAAGATCTATATCGTCGATGACGACGAGGCGTTGCGCGATTCGCTCGTCTGGCTGCTCGAATCGAACGGATACGCGGTCGCCTCCTACGAGTCGGCCGCGTCCTTTCTCGAGATCTACGACGCGTCGCTGACCGGCTGCCTCGTGCTCGACGTCCGCATGCCCGGCATGAGCGGCCTCGAACTGTTCGAGGAGTTGAAACGTCGCCGCTCGCCGCTTCCGGTGATCTTCATCACCGGCCACGGCGACGTGCCGATGGCGGTGTCCGCGGTCAAGAAGGGCGCGGTCGATTTCATCGAGAAGCCTTTCGGCGACCGCGACATGCTCGCGCTGATCGAGCAGTGCCTCGCCGCCGAGCGTGAAAATCGCATCAAGCGCCGGCTGGAGACGGAGGTCGCCCGGCGCCTCGCGCACCTCACGCATCGCGAGCGCGAAGTGCTCGATCTCATCATCGGCGGCAAGCTCAACAAGCAGATTGCCGACGTGCTCGGCATCAGCATCAAGACCGTCGAGGTGCACCGCGCGCGCGTCATGGAAAAGATGGGCGCGAACTCGCTCGCCGAGCTCGTGCAGCAGGTGATCGCTGCCGAACCGGGAGCGTCGCATTGAGCCGGCGGAGGAGCTTCGCCGCCGGGATCCTCGTCGCCGCGTTCTCGACGGGAGTCGCCGCGGCAGACCGCGCGCCGGAGCAGATCGTCGCGGAACGCTGCCGGAATTGCCATGGACCGGAAGGCCGCAGCAGCAATCCAGACTTCCCGAAACTCGCCGGCCAGAACGCCGACTACCTGACGCGACAGCTCGCGAACTTCAAGACCGGCGTGCGCACGAGCGAGCCGATGCAGCAGGAGGTCGCGCGCCTGACGGGAGGCGAGATGCGGGCGCTCGCGCTCTATTTCAGCGCGAAGGAGATCGATCCGGAGCCGGTCGCGGACCGCGCGCAGGCGCAGATCGGTAAGCGTCTCTATTTTTCGGGCGATCCGGAAAACAGCGTGGCCGCCTGCATCACGTGCCATGGCCCCGGGGGCCGGGGCGCGATATACCTTCCGCGCCTCGCCGGGCAGCATGCGAAATACCTCGTCGCGCAGTTGCATGCGTTCCGGAACCAGTCCCGCGTCGCGCCGGACATGGTGATGCACACCGTGATCCAGAACGTCACCGACGCCGAGATCGCCGCTATCGCGCAGTTTCTCAGCGGCATGAAATAGGGCCCGCGCGCCGCGGCGCGGCGGGTTCGATCGCCGCCGGGGGCCGCGTCGCCGACGCCTGCCGTCCGCTGACTTCCGCTGCCGATCCCGACATTTCCACTCAAGTTATGCGCTTCGCGGCCGTTCACGGAGGGACGCGAATGCGTTCTTGCACATAAGATCCAGGAGACTCTGTTGCTTAACCTGTACCAACTGAGCGTGGGTGCGCGCCTGCGGCTCATCGTCGCGATTGCTTTCGGCCTTTTCATTCTCGTGCTGTGGAGTGCGGTCAGCTCGCGCGGTGACGTGATGCTCGAAGAGCGCAAGACCGGTGTCCGAAACGCGCTCGAGTCCGCGCACGGAGTGCTTCAGCACTATCACGCGCGCGAGTTGACCAACGAGATGTCACGTGAGGAAGCTCAGGTGGCCGCGCTCTCCACCGTTCGCGCGCTGCGATACGGCGACGGCGAGTACTTCTTCGTCACCGATACCCATGCGCGGACGCTGATGCACCCGATCCGCCCGGAGCTCGACGGCAAGGACATGAGCGATGTCGCTGACCCGAATGGGAAGCGTCTGTTCGTCGAATTCGCCGACGTCGCCACGCGGGCCGGCGCCGGTTTCGTGGATTACCTGTGGCCGAAGCCGGGCTCGGCCGATCCGCAGCCGAAAATCTCGTACGTGAAAGCGTTTACGCCGTGGAACTGGGTGATCGGCAGCGGCGTGTATGTGAACGATGTCGACGAGAAGTTCTGGAGCGGCGCACGGGACACGCTGTTATTGGGTGTCATCGCGATCGCGCTGGTGACTCTGCTGTCCTGGCGCATCGCGCGCGGCATCCTGCGCCAGCTCGGCGGCGAGCCGTCCGACTTGCAGCGCGTCGCCGGGCAGATCGCGGAGCGCGACCTCACGTCGCACGTGAAGGTCGCCGCGGGCGACACGCGCAGCGTCACGTACGCGATGGACCAGATGCAGTCGCGCCTTGCGGAAGTGATCCGCCGCGTGCGCGACAACGCGCACGACGTGACCGACGCGGTTCGCGAAGCGGCCGAAGCGGGGCGCTCGATCCACGAGGCGTCGGTGCGCCAGACCGAAGTCGCCGGAAGCACGGCGGCGGCGATCGAGCAGATGGCGGTCAGCATCGGGCACGTGTCCGATAACACCGATGAGGCGCGCGGCAACTCGCAGCGCACGGTCGACATCGCGCAACGCGGCGAAGGCCTTGCACGCGAAGCGTCGGACGGGATCGCGCAGATCTCCGACACCGTGACGCGCGCTGCGAAGCAGATCCAGGTCCTGCGCGACCGCTCCGGCGAAATCGGCGAGATCGCCGACGTGATCCGGGAAATCTCCGATCAGACGAATCTCCTGGCGCTCAACGCCGCGATCGAGGCCGCGCGTGCCGGAGAGCAAGGCAGGGGATTCGCGGTCGTCGCCGACGAAGTTCGCAAGCTCGCCGAACGCACCGGCTCGGCGACCGCGCAGATTTCGCAGGTTATCGTTTCGGTGAAGGCCGAGACCGAAAGCGCGGTGGCGAGCATCGAGCAGATCGTGCCGAAGGTCGACTCCGGCGCGCGCTTGTCGAAGCAGGCGGCCGACGCGCTGCGCGAGATCCGCGAAGGCGCGGGCGACACGCTGGTCCGCCTCGAAGATGTCGTGACGTCGATGAAGGAGCTTACGTCGGCGAGCAACAGCGTCGCGACGAACATGCAGGAAGTCGCCGAAATGGCCGAGCGCAGCAGCGACGAGATCCGCGGCAGCGCGGAGTCCACCGAGAAGCTCAAGCACAGCGCGGAGGCGTTGGAAGGTCTGACGACCGGTTTCCGCATTGATTGACGGGCGACGGTCGGGTGGCCTTCTCGTCCGCCCGACGCCGTTCGGTCGACCCGGCACGACACCCTCTTCGACGGACCCGCACAGGCCACGGATCCTGCTATAAAATAGCCGGCTTTTTCGGGGCCCCCGACCATGACGGCTCGCATACTCGACGGCAATGCCCTTTCGACCCGCGTTCGCGGTGAACTCGCGGAGCGCGCGGCGAACCTGACCGCACAGGGCATGCAGCCGTGCCTCGCGGTGATCCTCGTCGGCGACAACCCGGCCTCGGCCGTTTACGTGCGCAACAAGGTGAGCGGGTGCGAGAAGGCCGGCATCCGCTCGCTGCGCTTCGATTTCGATGCCGGCGTCGACGCCGCCGACGTCATGACGAAGATCGCAGAGTTGAACGACGACCCGTCGGTCCACGGCATCCTCGTGCAGCTGCCGCTGCCGAAGCAGTTCGACGAGGCGGCGGTGCTCGAAGCGATCCGCGTCGAGAAGGACGTGGACGGCTTCCATGCCGAGAACGTCGGACGCCTGTCTCAGTGCCAGGAAGCCTTCCTGCCGTGCACGCCGCACGGTGTCATGAAGATGCTCGAAGCCGAGAATGTCCCGGTCCAGGGCGCCGAAGCCGTCGTCATCGGCCGCTCGAACATCGTCGGCAAGCCGATGGCGATGCTCCTGACCAACGCCGGCGCGACCGTCACGGTGACCCACTCGAAAACACGCGACCTGGCGTTCCACACGCGGCGCGCCGACATTCTCGTCGCCGCGATCGGTAAGCCGCGCTTCGTGACCGCCGACATGATCAAACCGGGTGCGGTCGTCATCGACGTCGGCATCAATCGCCTCACCGAGGGGCCGGACGCCGGCAAGCTGTGTGGCGACGTCGATTTTGCGTCGGCGAAGGACGTGGCGTCGCTGATCACGCCGGTCCCCGGCGGCGTCGGCCCGATGACGATCACGATGCTGCTGGCGAACACGGTCGAATCGGCCGAACGCGCTGTCCGCCGGAAGGACTGAGCGATGAGCGCGAAACCGGTCGTCGGCATCATCATGGGCTCGAATTCCGACTGGCCGACGATGCAGGCTGCGGCGAAGATCCTTGCCGAGTTCGGTGTGCCGTACGAGGCGAAAGTGGTGTCCGCGCATCGCACGCCGGACCTGATGTTCGAGTACGCCGAGATCGCGCGCGACCGCGGCCTGAAGGCGATCATCGCCGGCGCCGGCGGGGCCGCGCACCTGCCCGGCATGGTCGCCGCGAAAACGATCGTGCCGGTGCTCGGTGTGCCGGTGCAGTCGAAGGCACTGTCGGGGCAGGATTCGCTGCTTTCGATCGTGCAGATGCCGAAGGGCATTCCGGTCGCGACCTTCGCGATCGGCGAGGCCGGCGCAGCGAACGCCGCGCTCTTTGCCGTCGCGCTGCTCGCGAACGAGGACGCGGCGCTCGCCGGAAAGCTCGCGGCGTTCCGCGCCGGCCAGACGCAGACCGTGCTCGCGATGGAACTGCCGCCGCCGGCCTGACGGCCGCCGCGCCTGTCATGAACCCGGCCTGGCTGTACCTGCTGGTCGCCATCGTCGCCGAGGTCGTCGCGACGTCGGCGCTGACCGCGTCGCAGGGCTTCAGCCGCCTGCTGCCGTCGGTGATCGTCGTCACCGGCTACGCGATCGCGTTCTATTTTCTTTCCCTGACGCTGCGCTCGATCCCGGTCGGTATCGCCTACGCGGTCTGGTCGGGCGTCGGCGTGGTCCTGATCAGCCTCGCCGCCCTCGTGCTGTTCGGGCAGCGGCTGGATCTCGCCGCGCTGCTCGGCATCGGCCTGATCGTCGCCGGCGTCCTGGTGATCAACCTGTTTTCGGACGTTTCCGCCCACTAGATGCCCGTCACGTCGTCCCCAGTGCCTCCGATCCTGCCGCCCGCGACGCTCGGCATGCTCGGCGGCGGCCAGCTCGGCCGCTTCTTCGTTTCCGCTGCCCATGAAATGGGCTACAAGGTGTGGGCGCTCGATCCGGACCCGCACAGTCCCGCGGGCCTGATCGCCGACCGCCACCTCGTCGCCGCGTTCGACGATCTCGCGGCGCTCGACGAGTTGTCGGCTGCCTGCGCCGCGGTCACGACCGAGTTCGAGAACGTACCGGCCGCGACGCTCGACTATCTCGCGAAGTTCGTTCCGGTGCACCCGTCCGCGAAGGCGGTCGCGGTGTGCCAGAACCGCGTCGCCGAAAAGACTTTTCTCGCCGACCACGGCTTGCCCCACGGGCCGTTCGCGGTGATCCGCGCCGAGGACGACGTGCGCCGTGCTGCTGCCGACCTGTTTCCGGCGGTGCTGAAGATCGCGCGCTTCGGCTACGACGGCAAGGGCCAGGCGCGCGTCGCGAATCGCGACGAAGCCTTGCACGCGTTCCACGGATTCAAGGGCGAAGTGTGCGTGCTCGAGAAGATGCTGAGTCTCGACTGCGAAGTCTCGGTCGTGCTCGCGCGCGACGAATCCGGCAGTGTGCAGATCTTCGATCCGGTTGAAAATCGCCATCGCAACGGCATTCTCGACGTCACGATCGCGCCCGCCCACATTGGCACGATGCTCGCCGAGCGTGCCCGCGGATCCGCCCGGCGGATCGCCGAGGAATTGGGCTATGTCGGCACGCTCGGCGTCGAATTCTTCGTCTGCGACGGCGAGCTCTACGTGAACGAAATGGCGCCGCGTCCGCACAACAGCGGCCATCACACGATCGACGCATGCGTCACGAGCCAGTACGAACAGCAGGTCAGGGCGGTGTGCGGCTTGCCGCTCGGCGAACCCCGCGCGCACAGCGCCGCCGTGATGGTGAATCTGCTGGGCGAACTCTGGTACGAAGGCGGCCGCAGCGACGGCGCGTATCACGAACCCGACTGGTCCGTGCTGCACGGGGTGCCTAACCTCAGGCTGCACCTCTATGCGAAGCATCACGCGCGCCCCGGTCGCAAGATGGGGCACTTCACCGTCGTCGCGGACGACGTCGCGAAAGCGCTGGACGTCGCGCTCGCCGCCCGCGCCGCGATCGGAATCTCCGGTGACGCGCCGTAACGGCGACGGGCGCATGACCGGCGCGCCCCGGACGGATCGCGCGGCCGGCGACGCGAAGCATTTGGGCGCGAGCGATGCCGACGGCGAAAACGGGGCCGAAGCCGTCGCATCGCCGTCCATCCCGCCGGCGGCGGCAAACGCCATCGTTTCCGCCGACGCCGAGCACATCGCCCGTGCCGTCGATCTGCTGCGCGCCGGCGAGCTTGTCGGCATGCCGACCGAAACGGTGTACGGCCTTGCGGCCGACGCGCTGAACATCGCTGCGGTCACGAGGATCTTCGCCGCCAAGGGCCGGCCCGCCGATCATCCGCTGATCGTCCATCTGCCCGACGCCGACCATATGTCCCGCTGGGCGGGAGCGATTCCGAAGGATGCGCTCGCACTCGCCCGCGCGTTCTGGCCCGGTCCGCTGACGCTGATCCTGAAGCGCGAGGACGGCGTTCCCGATGCGGTGACCGGCGGGCAGGACACGGTCGGCCTGCGCGTGCCCGATCATCCCGTCGCGCTGGCCTTGCTGCGCGCGTTCGATTCGGGCATCGCCGCGCCGTCCGCGAACCGTTTCGGCCGCATCAGCCCGACGACTGCCGCCCATGTCGCCGAGGAACTCGGCGACCGCGTCGGCCTCATCCTCGACGGGGGCGCCTGCGAGGTCGGCATCGAATCGACGATTCTTGATCTTTCGCGCGACGCGCCGATGATCCTGCGCCCGGGCGCCATTTCCGCGGATGACATCGCCCGCGTCATCGGTCGCCGCGCGCAAGTCCGGTCCCTTGTCGAAGAATCGTTCGGCGAAGAACAGGACAAACCCGACCGCGACGACCGGCCGCGCGTGTCCGGCTCGCTCGCGGCGCACTACGCGCCGCGCACGCCGTTGCAGCTCGCTCCGGCGTCGCAACTCGCGGAAGTCGCCGCGACGCTTGCCGGCGAAGGCAGCCGCGTCGCGGTACTCGCGCACGGATGCGAGGATCCCCACGACGCCCGTCTGCTCTGGCGCGCGGCGCCCGCCGACCCGGTCGGCTACGCACACGACCTCTACGCAAACCTCCGCGACCTCGATGCCTGCGGAGCCGACTTCATCGTCGTCGAAGCGCTGCCCGACGCAATCGAGTGGCAACCGATCCGCGACCGTCTCGGCCGCGCCGCCGTTGGCTCCGGCGAAGCCGACGAGACATGAAAGAAATTTTCAGTCTGGGCTTGCCAGTAAAACAAAGCACCTCTATAATGCGCAGCTCTTGAGGGCCGATAGCTCAGCTGGGAGAGCGCTGCGTTCGCAATGCAGAGGTCGGGAGTTCGATCCTCCTTCGGTCCACCAATTCAAAAAAGGCCAGACATTGCTCTGGCCTTTTTCATGCCTTCCAGAAACGTCTGCCGTGGCGCGGGTTCCAGCGATTCGTGCGAAAGGTGCGGTCGCACCAAGAAGCACTCATTGGTCATAAACTGCACAAAAATTAGGCAGAGAGGCCTCTCTGTTCTCTGTTTGTGCGAAAGGCGTTTTCGCGCGCGGTCCTTAAAAAGCAATGGGTTGCGAAGGGCGGTTTGAATCGTAAGGTGGCCGGCAAGACCCACTAAAACGAGAATATGCAACGATCAAAAAGGTGGCGGCGGCATCCGACGGCTCGCCGTTGCGACCGGAGACGACTTAATGACCGACACCCAGCCCAACAATCCCCTGCACGGCCTCACCCTGGAGCGGATCCTCAACGAACTGGTGGCGTGCTACGGCTGGGCGTCGCTTGGACGGCAGATCGACATCCGCTGCTTCAACCACGAGCCGGGCATCGCCTCGAGCCTCAAGTTCCTGCGTCGCACGCCGTGGGCGAGGGAAAAGGTCGAGGCGCTTTACCTTCACAGGGTGCGCAGCAATGCCGCGCGGCGACACCCGACTCACGGCACGGCGCCCAGGAGCACCCCGAACGCATGAAAACCCCGAGCAGGATACAACCCTTGGTAGCCGATGGCCTCGTCGACGCCGTCATCCGGCAACTGATGAGTGGCAAGGAGGCGATGGTCTATGTCGTCCAGTGCGGCGACGCAGTGCGCTGCGCCAAGGTCTACAAGGAAGCCAACAAGCGGGGTTTCCACAACGCGGTCGACTACACCGAGGGGCGCAAGACCAGGAACAGCCGCCAGGCCCGCGCGATGGCCAAGGGCTCGCGCTACGGCCGCCAGGAACAGGAGGCCGCGTGGCAGCACGCCGAGGTCGATGCGCTGCGCCGTCTTGCTGCTGCCGGGGTGCGCGTGCCGACGCCTTACGATTTTCACGAAGGCGTGCTGCTGATGGAACTGGTGGCCGACGAAGACGGCGAACCGGCGCCGCGCCTCAACGACGTCGTGCTGAGCGAGGAAGATGCGCGCCGCTACCATGCGGTGCTCGTCCGCGAGGTCGTGCGCATGCTCTGCGCCGGCATCGTGCATGGGGATCTTTCCGAGTACAACGTGCTCATCGACCACGACGGGCCGGTGATCATCGATCTGCCGCAGGCGGTCGATGCCGCGGCCAACAACAACGCCCGCGCCATGCTCGAGCGCGACGTCGCCAACCTCGCCGCGTACTTCGGTCAATTTGCTCCCGCGCTACTGCACACCGACTATGGCAGCGAGATCTGGTCGCTGTACGAATCGGGCCAGCTTCAGCCCGAGAGCGCACTCACTGGGGTCTTCAGGGCGGAAGACGGACGCGCCAATGTCGACGAGCTCATGCAGATCATCGAAGCGGCGCGCCAGGAAGAGGCCGTGCGCCAGGCGGGCAGGGTCGCAGTCGGCAACGCCTGAACCGCAAGGCGGACGCCGATGCGCCCTTACCGGAGGCTATGTGCATCTGCCCAAGGTCGACGCCGAGTCGACATCGAAGGCGAGCAGCAAGTCCGAGATGCGCTGTGCTTCGACCTCGGACTTCCAGCGGAGCAGGATCTGCGTTAGCACGACCCCGGGTAGGTCGATCGGTTCTCCGCCGGCGATCGCCTTTGCCAACCGATCCGCATGCTCGGAAATGGAACTGAGGGCGACGATCCACGAGGTGAAGCGGGCACTCCAGAGCGCCGATCCGTTCCGGTTGCAGCAATAGAGGGGCCACTCGGTGCTATCGGGGTCGAAGCGGCACTGCGCGATGGGCACGCTGACCCACTGATCCGGGCGGTCATGTACCACCCGATCCTCGAAGGGCGTGATGTTGTTGCCCCCGAACCTTGAAGCCGCTCCACCCGGAAAAGAACCCGCAGCAGCTTGTCGAGGACAAGCTCTTGGAAGTGCTGGCGCTGCGCTTTCTTGCGACCTGATACGCGGCCACTTTCGGCGGGCGCATCGATACGCTCGGTCGACTTTCGCCGCCCTCAGGATCTATTCGGGCCCCGAACGGTCCGAATCTCGCAGGCGGCGGCCCGCTCGTGTTGGTGCGAACGGCAACACGAGCCGGGCGAGCGTCGCCGGCTTCGGATCAAGCAGTGACAGGAGGTGAGCATGGCACGCAATCACGTGATTACCGGCGTCTTTTCGAGTACGGGCGAAGCGGAGCACGCGAGGCAGCGGCTCGTCGAAGCCGGTGTGGCGGAGAGCCGCATCGGGGTCAGCACGGATTTGAGCGTCGACGGGATCGCGGCCGAATGCCCGGGGCAGTCGTATTCGAACCAGCCCGGTCAGGGTTCGCAGGGGATCGACGTCGATCCGTCCTCGGACGCGGTTCATGGCGGCACCTGTGTCGTCAGCGTCGATTTGAGCGGAAACACCGACTCGGGCCGGGTCGAGCAGATCATGCGGCAATGCGGCGCGCAGCAGCGCACGTCCATCCATTGAAAGGCTGACGCGACCGCGGGGTTCGCGCGTGCGACCGACGTGTGGGCAGGGCGCAGCGCGGAAAGCCGCGAGGCGAGCGGGGTGCCCGCTCCACGACAGACTGCGGCGGCAGCCTCTGCCGCGGCCGTCAGTCCTCCGCCTTCCAGTGCCCCGACTTGCCGCCGAGCTTCTCGACGAGCCGGACGTCGTCGATCCGCATGCCGCGATCGACCGCCTTGCACATGTCGTAGATCGTCAGCAGCGCGACGCTGGTCGCGGTCAGCGCTTCCATCTCGACACCGGTGCGGCCGACGGTCTCGGCGGTGACGGTGCAGACGATCGTGCTGACGGCCTCGTCGGGTTCGAACTCGACCGTCACGCGGGTCAGCGGGATCGGGTGGCACAGCGGGATCAGTTCGGCGGTCCGTTTCGATGCCTGGATCGCGGCGATGCGGGCGATGCCGAGCACGTCGCCCTTCTTCGCGCTGCCCGCCTTGATCATCGCGAACGTCTCGGGCTTCATCGTGATCGCGCCGCGGCAAACGGCGACGCGGCGGGTCTCATTCTTGTCGCCGACGTCGACCATGTGGGCCTGGCCGTCGGCATCGAAATGGGTAAGGGTCCGGGATTCGGTAGGCTGGCTCATGGGACGGCGCGCGGACCAACAGTGCGATACATTCCGCGCGGAACGGTAACGAACGGATCGGTATCATAGCACCCGATGATCAGACGGCTTTTTATCCTCCTGCTGTGCGTCGCGATGGTGCCGCGCCTGAACGCCGCCGGCCTTCCGGATCTGGGCGACGTCGCGGCGTCCGAACTTTCTCCGCTGGCCGAGCGCCGGCTCGGCGAATCGATCATGCGCGAGATCCGCTGGCGCGATAGCGCGTATCTCGACGACCCGGAAGTCGAGGAATACGTCGGGGGGCTGGGACAGCGCCTCGTCGCTTCGGGGCCGGCGCCGAACCAGCATTTCGACTTCTTCGTCGTCCGCGACGGCACGCTCAACGCGTTCGCGCTGCCGGGCGGGTACATCGGGGTCCATACCGGGCTGATCCTCGCGGCCGAGTCCGAGTCCGAACTCGCGTCCGTGTTCGGCCATGAAATCGCGCACGTCACGCAGCGCCACATCGCGCAGCTTGTCGGCAAGCAGGGGCAGGCGAGCATGGTCATGCTCGCGTCGATGCTCGTCGCGGTCCTCGCGGCGCGCAGCAACTCGCAGATCAGCGAGGCGGCCGTGGCCGCCGGGCAGGCCGGCGTCATCCAGTCGCAGCTCGGCTATACGCGCGACTTCGAGCGCGAGGCGGACCGCATCGGCTTGCAGACGCTCGAGAGCGCGGGTTTCGATGTGCGCGGGATGCCGGGCTTCTTCGAGCGGCTGCAGCGAGCGAGCCGCCTGTACGAGAACAATGCGCCGAGTTATCTGCGCACCCACCCGCTCACCGCGGAGCGGATTTCGGACATGGGCAACCGCGTCGGGCAGATGCGTTACCGGCAAGTGCCGGATTCGCCCGATTTCGGCTTCGTGCGCGCGAAACTGCGGGCCGCGGCCGCCGCGCCGCTCGATGCGGTGCGGGAATTCGAAGCGTTGTCGGCGAAATCGCCGGATGCCGCGGCCCGGAACTACGGGCTCGCCCGCGCGTATTTCGCGGCGGGGCGGCTCGATGACGCGGAAAAGACGCTCGAACCGCTGCGACGCGAAAAGCCCGGGTCCCCATTCCTCGAGTCGTTTGCGGCGGAACTGCGCGTCGCACGCGGTGACCCCCCCGGCGCCGTCGAGATCCTGCAAGCGGCGACGCAACGTTTTCCCGAGAGCCGCTCGTTGCGCTACGCGCGGATCGGCGCGTTGCTGGAGGCGGGCCGGGCTCAGGAAGCGTCGACGATGGCGCGCGCGGGGACCCAGGACCGCAGCGACGACGCGCGCTTGTGGACCTACGTCGCCCGCTCGGAAGCGGCGCTCGGGCACCGCACCGCGCAGCACCGCGCGCAGGCCGAAGTGTACGTGTTGCAGGGAAGCCTTCCGGCGGCGATCGAGCAGCTCGAGATCGCGCGCCGCGCGGGTGACGGCGATTTCTACCAGCTATCGGCGGTCGATGCGCGGATGCGCGAACTGAAGGCCGAGGAGCGTCAGCGGCGGGAGGAGAAGCGGAACGGGGGCTGAGGCTCCGCCGCTTCCCTGCTGCGAGAGCCGGAGAGCCGGAGCCCGGGCCGTTGAAGCAACGGATCGACTCGACGTTCCCGCTCCGCCCTTTGCCGGTACGCGATTTCACGACGACGGTGTCGCCGACCAAGCGCGTCGGCATCGCTCGGCTTCGGTGCGCGCCGCTTCTCCCGCCCGCGTGCACCTATTAGAATCGTCGGTTTTCCGGGTCGGGGGTCGGGATGGAGTTCGAGAGAGAAGTCGATGCGCGCGGCCTCAGCTGTCCGTTGCCGATTCTGCGCACGAAGAAAATGTTGGCCGAGATGAAGCCGGGGCAGATCGTGCGCGTGCTGGCGACCGATCCGGGATCGGTCAAGGATTTCCAGGCGTTCGCGAAGCAGACCGGCAACGAGTTGCTGAGCCAGAGCGAAACCGCGGACGAGGCGTTCGAATTTTTCCTGAAGCGCAAGTAGCAGGACCGGCTCCGGGCAGCGCGCGAGTTCGTGACGGATTCGCGCGACGGACGTTCCAGCCGGTATTCCATGCGAGCGCTCAAGGGAGTCGCGGCAGCGCGCGGGAGCGCCAGCGCTTTCATATCGAGGATCCCGGAAACGACACGGGCCGCTCCGTCAGGGGGCGGCCCGTGTCGTTGGCGCTTGCGGCTCAGCGGTCCGCGAGTTTCTCGAGCTGGGGGCGCAATTTTTCCAGCGTCGCCCTGAAACCCGCGAGGCGGGTCCGCTCCTGTTCGACGACGGCCGCGGGGGCGCGGGCGACGAAGCTTTCATTGCCGAGCTTGCCTTCGGCCTTCGCGATTTCGCCTTCGAGGCGGGCGATCTCCTTCGCGACGCGCTCACGCTCCGCGGCGATGTCGATCTCGACGCGCAGCATCAGCTTGAACGCGCCCGATACCGCGACCGGCGCGAGCTCGGCGGCGCCGATGTCCTCGACGACGGTGACTTCCGACAGCCGTGCGAGGCCGGCGAGGTAGGGCGCGTACGCCGACAGCGTGGTGGCATCGCCGGCCGCGACGAGGGGCATCTTCTGCGCCGGCGAGATGCCCATTTCGCTGCGCAGGTTGCGGCAGCTGCCGACGATCGCCTTCAGTTCGGCGATCTTCGCGTCGGATGCCTCGTCGATCCGCCCGAGATCGGCCTGCGGGTAGGGCGCGAGCATGATGCTTTCGACGTCCTTGCGGCCGGCGAGCGGCGCGACCGTCTGCCACAGCTCTTCGGTGATGAAGGGGATCAGCGGATGCGCGAGGCGCAGCACGGTTTCGAGCACGCGCAACAGCGTCCGCCGCGTCGCGCGCTGCTGCGCGGAGGTGCCGTTCTGGATCTGGACCTTAGCGAGTTCGACGTACCAGTCGCAGTACTCGTCCCAGACGAACTCGTAGATCGCCTTCGCGACGAGGTCGAAGCGGTAGTCCTTGAAGTGCTGCGCCACGTCGGCCTCGGTGCGCTGCAGCTTCGACACGATCCAGCGGTCGGCGAACGAGAAGTCGAGGTTCGCCGCATTGCACGCCGCGCTGCCCGCCGCCGCATCGATGCCGCAGTCGTGGCCTTCGGTGTTCATCAGCACGAAGCGCGTCGCGTTCCACAGCTTGTTGCAGAAGTTGCGGTAGCCCTCGCAGCGTGCGAGGTCGAACTTGATGTCGCGCCCCGGCGTCGCGAGCGACGCGAACGTGAAGCGCAGCGCGTCGGTGCCGAACGCCCCGATCCCTTCCGGGAATTCCTTGCGCGTCTTCTTCTCGATGCTCTGCGCCTGCTTCGGATTCATCAGGCCGAACGTGCGCTTCTCGACGAGCGCGTCGATCGAGATGCCGTCGATCAGGTCGATCGGGTCGAGCACGTTGCCTTTCGACTTCGACATCTTGTGCCCTTCGGCGTCGCGGATCAGACCGTGCACATAGACGTCGCGGAACGGGATCCTGCCGGTGAGGTGCTTCGTCATCATCACCATGCGCGCGACCCAGAAGAAGATGATGTCGAAGCCGGTCACGAGTACCGACGACGGCAGGTAGAGGTCGAGCGCCGGGTTCGACTTCGCCGGCCACTCGGGCGTCCAGTCGAGCGTCGAGAACGGCCACAGCGCCGACGAGTACCACGTGTCGAGCACGTCCTCGTCGCGGCGCAGCTTCCCGGTGTAGCCGTGCTTCGCCGCGAGCGCCTGCGCCTCGGCTTCGTCGTGTGCGACCCACACGCGGGTGTCGCCTTCGACGTCGGCGTACCAGGCGGGGATCTGGTGGCCCCACCACAGCTGGCGCGAGATGCACCAGTCCTGGATGTTGTTGAGCCACTGGTTGTAGGTGTTGACCCAGTTCTCCGGGTAGAAGCGGATCTCGCCCGACGCGACGCATTCGAGCGCCTTTTCGGTGATGCTCTGGCCGTCCGCGCCGCCTTTGCTCATCGCGACGAACCACTGGTCGGTCAGCATCGGCTCGATGACCGCGCTGGTGCGGTCGCCGCGCGGCACCATCAGCTTGTGCGGTTTGATGCCGGCGAGCAGCCCGAGCGCATCGAGGTCCTGCACAATGACTTCGCGCGCGGCGAAGCGGTCCATGCCGCGGTATTTTTCCGGCGCGTCGTCGCTGACGTGCGCGTCGAGCCGCAGGATGCTGATTATCGGCAGCTTGTGGCGCAGACCGACCGCGTAGTCGTTGAAGTCGTGCGCCGGCGTGACCTTGACGCAGCCGGTGCCGAACTCGCGGTCGACGTAGTCGTCGCCGATGATCGGGATGTCGCGGTCGCACAGCGGCAGGCGTACGGTCTTGCCGATCAGGTGCGCGTAGCGCTCGTCTTCCGGATGCACCATCACCGCGACGTCGCCGAGCATCGTCTCGGGACGCGTCGTCGCGACCGTCAGACCCTTCAGTTCACCGATCGGCCCCTCCGGGAACGGGTAGGTGATGTGCCACAGGAAGCCGTCCTCTTCCTCGGACACGACTTCGAGGTCGGAGACCGCGGTGCCGAGCTTCGGGTCCCAGTTGACAAGCCGCTTGCCGCGGTAGATCAGCCCTTCGTTGTAGAGCCGCACGAAGGTCTCGGTGACAGTCTTCGACAGGCCTTCGTCCATCGTGAAGCGCTCGCGCTTCCAGTCGGGCGACGTGCCGAGGCGGCGCATCTGGCGCGTGATCGTGCCGCCGGAGTATTCCTTCCACTCCCACACTTTCTCGACGAACTTCTCGCGGCCGAGGTTGTGGCGCGAGACGCCTTTCGCGTCGAGCTGGCGTTCGACGACGATCTGCGTTGCGATGCCGGCGTGGTCGGTGCCGGGCTGCCAGAGCGTGTTGAAGCCGCGCATGCGGTGGTAGCGCGTGAGCGCGTCCATGATCGTCTGGTTGAAGCCGTGGCCCATGTGCAGCGTGCCGGTGACGTTCGGCGGCGGCAGCAGGATGCAGAACGCCTCGGGGTTCGACTTGTCGAGGCCGGCGTCGAAATAGCCGCGCGATTCCCATTCCGGATACCAGCGGGCTTCGATGTCCGCGGGCTCAAAACTCTTGGCCAATTCCATGGTGTGCTCGGGGCGAGAAGGCAAAGCGCGGATTATAGCGGATGGGCGAGGGGCGCCCGGAGCGGCGAAACCGTGAGGACGGCACTGCGGGAACGGGCCCGAAACCGGGCACCCTTCAGTGCGAATCGCCCGATTCGTCTTCGAGACGGCGCGAAATCCGCTCGGAAAGCGTTGGCAGCAAGGTCGCGCGCAAGTGCGCGAGGGTTTCTTCCTGCAGACGGTCGGAGAACTTGTCGAGTTCGCGCGACAGCAGTTGCGGAAACTCCGTCGCGAACCACGCTTCGACTTCGCGCGAGATTTCGGTGTCGAGCCCGACGAGCTGTTCGGCGAGCCGGTTCCGCTCGGTGTGCGAGGGGGCGGTCGGTGCTTCGACGGGCGGCGGCGGGGCGAGCGCGGCCGCGGACAGTTCGGACGGGTCGACGACGTCGGTCAGAACCGGCAGGTCCTCGTCCTCGAGCGCGACGAAAACGTCCGGTTCCGGCGGTTCGGTGCTCCGGTGGTGGCGGCGCAGCAGCGCGTCCGCCTTGTCGAGCAACTCGTCGGCCGCCTTCAGATCGTCGTCCGGTTCGATTCCCGGACCCGCTGCCCACGTGCTCATAGCGCCTCCCGACGCACCGCATCGAACGCCTGCAGCCGCAGATCCTGTTGCTTGTAGTGCTTCCACCGCGCGCGCGCGGGCAGCTTCTGCGCCTCGCTCTGCCCGACGATCTCGACGAGCATCCGGAAACGCTCGAATCCCTCGGGAATGTCGTCGGCGAGGTTGAGCAGCACGTCGGTTTCCGGCCAGCGTAGAGGCGTGTCGGCCCGGCCGATCACGACCGGGGTTTCCGCGGCGAGCGGCGAGTCGACCATCACGTGCGGGACGAATTCCAGCGGATCGAAGTTCCACAACAGCCGGTCGAGTTCGCGGGCCATGGCCTCGTCGGCAACGCGCAGGGCGACCTTGCGGCCGTCCGAAAATGCGCGAGCGGCGAATTCACAGGCGAGCGCGAGCGGGTGCTCGGCGTTGTGATAGAACTGCACCCGCGTCGCCATCGGCGTCAGGCCTCGGCACTCCGGCAGCGGCCGATCAGGAACTCCGCGAGCAACGGCACCGGCCGTCCGGTCGCCCCTTTCGCGTCGCCCGACACCCACGCGGTGCCGGCGACGTCCAGGTGCGCCCATGTGTACGCTTTCGTGAATCGCGCGAGGAAGCAGGCGGCGGTGATCGTGCCGGCGTAGCGTCCGCCGATATTGCCCATGTCTGCGAAGTTGCTTTTCAGCAGCTCCTGGTACTCGTCCCACAATGGCAGCTGCCAAGCGCGGTCGCCGGAGCTCGTGCCGCTGTCGAGCAGCTCGCGCGCGAGCGCGTCGTTGTTCGTGAGCAGCCCGCTCGCGATCTTGCCGAGCGCGACGACGCACGCGCCGGTGAGCGTCGCGATGTCGACGACGCACGCCGGGTTGAACCGCTCGGCATAGGTCAGCGCGTCGCACAGAATCAGCCGGCCTTCGGCGTCGGTGTTGAGGACCTCGATCGTCTGGCCGCTCATCGACGTGACGATGTCGCCCGGCTTCGTCGCGCCGCCGCCCGGCATGTTCTCGGTCGCCGGGATGATGCCGACGACGTTGAGCGGCAAGCCGATGGCCGCGATCGCCTTGAACGTGCCGAGCACGCTCGCGGCGCCGCACATGTCGAATTTCATCTCGTCCATTTCGGCGCCGGGCTTCAGAGAGATGCCGCCCGTGTCGAACGTGATGCCCTTGCCGACGAGCACGACCGGCCGGTCTTTCGTCTTCGCGCCCTTGTAGCGCATCACGATGAATTTGGGCGGCTGATGCGAGCCGCGCGCGACCGACAGCAGCGAGCCCATGCCGAGCTTTTCCATGTCGTCGCGCTCGAGCACCTCGACCTTGAGCTTGTATTGCTTGCCCAGCGCGAGAGCCGTCTCGGCGAGATACGTCGGCGTGCAGAAGTTGCCCGGCAGGTTGCCGAGGTCTCTCGCCAGCGCCATGCCTTCCGCAATCGCCCGGCCGCGCCTGACGGCGGCGTCCATACCGGCCGAAATCCGGTTGGCGGTCAGCAGGACGATATTCGTCGCGCCGCGGCGCTTTTCGTCCTTCTTCGATTTTGTCGCGTCGAAACGATAGGCGCCGTCGGCGATCGCCCGCGTGAGCTGCTGCAGCCCCCAATCGATGTCCCGGCCGGGAACGGTGCTGTCGGCGAGGCAGACCGCGGCGTCGGCGGCGGGGCTGGACGCGAGAGCCTTCGCCGCTGCGGTGGTTGCGTCGCGCCAGGACTTGTCGCCGAATTCGTCCTGTTTGCCGAGACTGACGACCAGCACGCGCTCGCTGGCGCTGCCCGCGAGGTCGTGGATCATCAGCGTCGCGCCGGCTTTCTCGTCGAGATCGCCGCGCGCGAGGATGGCCGCGAGCTTGCCATTTGCCGCGTTATCGAGCGCCAGCGCGGCGCCGTCGAGCGTGCCGCCGGCGAAAACGCCGACGACCAGAGTGCCGGTTTGCAGTTTTTCCGGGGTTCCGGTCTTTATGGTAAATTCCACGCGCTGCTCCTTTGATAGACGCGTCATCCGATCGCCGCCGATTATGGCCCGTCCGCGACGAACCCGTCAAAATCGCTCCCCCCAACGCATACCGAAGTCATTGCGCGATGATCTTCCGCCGCGCCCTCCAGCGTGAGTTCTCCCAGTCGGCCGCCGGCGTCTTCGTTGCGCTGTTCGCAATCCTGGTCAGCGTCGTCCTGATCCGCCTGCTCGGACAGGCTGCGGGAGGGCGCGTGCCCGCGGACGCGGTCTTCGCGCTGATCGGTTTCGGCGCGGTCGCGCGCTTGCCGGTCGTCCTTTCGATGACGCTCTTCATCGCGATCCTGCTGTCGCTGTCACGGTCGTATCGAGACTCCGAGATGGTCGTCTGGTTCGCATCCGGCCTTCCGCTGACCGCGTTCATCCGCCCGGTGCTGCAGTTCGCGCTGCCTGTCGTCCTCGCGATCAGCGGCGTCACGCTGTTTCTCGCACCGTGGGCGAACCAGAAGAGCGAGCAATATCAGGCGCGGATCGACTCGCGCGACGACACGTCACGTATCGCGCCGGGCGTGTTCCGCGAGTCGAGCGCGGGTCAGCGCGTCTTCTTCGTCGAAATGGGGGCGGAGGAGGACGGCAAGGTCCGCAACGTGTTCGTCGCGAGCGAAAAGGACGGAAAGCTGGGCGTCGTCGTCTCGGCGGAAGGTTCGCTGAGGACCGACCCCAACGGCGATCGCTTCGTCGTGCTCGAGCAGGGGCGCCGTTACGATGGCACGCCCGGGTCGCCGGAGTACCGCGTGCTGGAGTTCGAGAGCTATTCGATCCTCGTGGAGGAACGCAAGGCGGAGAGCGCGGCGGCGCGCACCCGGACGCTGCCGACATCGCAACTGCTGCAAACGCCGACACCGCGGTCGCTCGGAGAGCTCCTCGAACGGATCGGAACGCCGGTGTCGGCGCTGCTGCTGGCGCTGATGGCGATTCCGCTGTCGTTCGTCAATCCGCGCGCCGGCCGCACGAACAACCTGATTTTTGCCGTCCTCACCTATCTCGTTTACAACAATGCGATCAGCGTCTTCCAGTCATGGGTGTCGCAGGGACGCCTACGCTTCGAGATCGCCGTGTGGTTGCCGCACCTCGTCGTGCTCGCGGTGCTCGCGCTGATGTTCTACCGGCGGCTCGCGGTGTCGCCGTTCTGGCGGGTCCGCGCATGACGCAGGTCCTGACGCGCTATCTCGCGCGCGAAATCTACGGGGCGACGGCGCTGATGCTGGGCGCCTTCCTCGGCTTGTTCGCCTTTTTCGACTTCATCAACGAGCTCGATGCGATCGGCGAGGGCGGCTACCAACTGCATCACGCGCTGATCTTCGTCGCGATGATCCTGCCGGGCCGCGTGTATGAGCTGCTGCCGGTCGCGGTGCTGATCGGCACGCTCTACGCGCTGACGACGCTCGCACGCCACTCCGAGATCACCGTGATGCGCGCCTCGGGCGTGTCGACGACGCGGATGCTGCGGACCCTCGCCGGCATCGGGGCGCTCTTCGTCGTCATGACCTTTGTCTTCGGCGAATACATCGCGCCGCCGGCCGAACGCGCCGCGCAGCAATGGCGCCTGACCGCGACGAAATCCTCGGTCTCGAACCAGTTGCGCTCCGGGCTGTGGGTCAAGGACGGGCCGCGCTTCGTGAACGTGCAGACGGTGTTGCCGGACCGCAGCATGGAGAAGGTGCGCATTTTCGTGTTCGACGAGCGTCACGCGCTGTTATCGATCAGCGAGGCGGCCACCGCCCGGTATGACGTGGACAGGCAGGGGTGGCGGCTCGAGGGCGTGCGGCAGACGAGATTTCTCGGCGACCATACCGACGTCGTCGAGGTGCCCGAACTTCACTGGCGTTCGGATCTCACGCCCGACGTGCTCAGCGTGCTGATGGTCGTGCCCGAGCGGATGTCGGTGACGACGTTGTTCGCGTACGTGAATCACCTGCGCGAAAACCAGCAGAACGCCGATCGCTACGAGATCGCGCTGTGGAAGAAGCTCGTCTATCCGTTCGCCGCGCTCGTGATGATGGCGCTCGCGTTGCCGTTCGCGTTCCGGCATGACCGGATGGGCGGCGTGAGCGTGAAAGTCTTCTTCGGCGTCATGCTCGGCGTCGGTTTTTACCTCCTCAACGGGCTGTTCTCGAACCTCGGGGTGATCAACAGCTGGCATCCCGCACTGGCCGCGCTGACTCCGAGCTTGCTTTTCCTCGCCGCCGCCGCAGTCATGCTGTTCTGGGTCGAGCGCCGATGAGCCGTGCGCGGGGTTCCGGTTCGGGGACCGGACGGTGCGGCCGACCTGGCTGACCGCGGTCGACGAAAAACGGGCCCGGCGCGCCAGGTTTCCTTCCGGGTTTTCGATTGATTCAGCGCGGTTGTCGTCGACGAAAAACGGACCCTGACGGGTCCGTTGTCATACTGCGAGCCGAAGCGTGGATCAGCTGTTCTTCGCGGCAGAGGCCTTGTAGTTCAGCTTTTCCTTGATACGCGCGGACTTGCCCGAACGGTCGCGGAGATAGTACAGCTTCGCACGACGCACGTCGCCGCGGCGCTTCACTTCGATCTTGTCGACGAGCGGCGAGTAGGTCTGGAACGTACGTTCCACGCCTTCACCCGACGAGATCTTGCGAACGATGAAGTTGGAGTTCAGACCGCGGTTGCGCTTCGCGATCACCACGCCTTCGTAGGCCTGCAGACGCTCGCGCGTGCCTTCCTTCACCTTCACATGCACCACGACGGTGTCGCCGGGGGCGAATGCCGGAATGGTCTTGTTTTCGGTGAGGCGGGCGATTTCTTCCTGTTCCAGTTGCTGAATCAGGTTCATGTACGACTCCTGTCGATTCAATGGCGCTTGGCCTTGCGTGCAGAGCAGGACGAGTGCCTGATGCATGCGGTTTGTATTCGGGTTTTCAGACGCTGCTGCCGCCTTCAGCCCGTTCTTGCTCCTGCCCGAATTCCTCGAGCAGTGACAATTCTTCCTTGCTCAGCTTGCGTCCCGCCAGCAGATCGGGCCGCCGGCGGGATGTCGTCCCCAGCGCCTGCTTCAGCCGCCAGCGACGGATCGAGGCGTGATTGCCCGAGAGCAGCACCTTCGGCACGCGCTCCCCTTCGTAGATCTCCGGCCTCGTGTAGTGCGGGCAGTCGAGCAATCCGTCCACGAATGAGTCTTCCTGCGCCGATTCGGCGTCGTTCAATGCGCCCGGCAACTGGCGCACGATCGCGTCGAGCAGCACCATCGCGGGGAGTTCCCCGCCCGACAGCACGAAGTCGCCGAGCGACACTTCCTCGTCGACGCAGCGATCGATCAGCCGCTGATCGACGCCTTCGTAACGCCCGCACAGCAGCGTCAGCGCGGGTAGCGCGGTCAGTTCCAGCACTTTCGCGTGATCCAGCGGCCGCCCCTGCGGCGACAGATAGATCACGCGGCCGGCGGCGCCCCGTAATTCCTCTTGCGCGGCTCTCGCCCGGCCGATCGCCTTCTCGAGCGGTTCGGCCATCATCACCATGCCGGGCCCGCCGCCGTAGGGACGGTCATCCACCGTCCGGTGCGGATCCGACACGAAATCCCGCGGGCTGTGGAACGCGATCTCGTAGAGTCCGCGATCCAGCGCGCGCCGGGTGATGCCGCTCGCGGTCAGCGCTGCGAACATCTCCGGAAACAGCGTGATCACATCGAAGCGCCTCGCGGCGGCTGTCGTGTTCACGCTGGCGTCACCAATCCTTTTGCCAATCCGCCCGGATCGTCCGCGCGGCGAGGTCAACGTCCAGCACATACGTGGCGACGAACGGAATCAGCCGTTCTTCGTCGCCGTCGCGAACCTGCAGGACGTCGTGGGCGCCGGTCGACATCAATGCTTGGACGGTTCCCAGCGGCTCGCCGGCTTGGTTCGTCACCGTCATGCCGACGAGGTCGCTCCAGTAGTATTCGTCCTCGTCGGGCGTTGGCAGGGCTTCGCGCGGCGCGCCGATGTAGCGGCCCTGAAGGGCCTCCGCCCCATTGCGGTCGCCGATGCCTTCGAACGACGCGACGAGTCCGGCGCCATGTTCCTTGAAGCCGGTCAGCTTGACCGCCTGCCACGCCGACTCGGGCGCATCGGCCGAATCGGCAAGCCACCAGTCCTGCATCTCGCGCCAGGACAGCGGATCATCCCCGAAAGGATGGACCTTGACCCAGCCCTTGACGCCAAAAGGGGCGACGATGCGCCCCAGGATGATCATGACCGCGAGAGTCGATCAGGCCGCGGCTTTTGCGGCCTGTTTTGCGAGGCGGAGCACCCTCGGCGACAGCTGCGCGCCGTTCTGCTTCCAGTACTCGAGGCGCTCAGCGTTGATCACCAGACCCTTCTCGGATTCGGCAGCCATCGGGTTGTAGAAGCCGACGCGCTCGATGAAACGGCCGTCGCGGCGGTTGCGCGAGTCGGCGGCGACGATGTTGTAGAACGGGCGCTTTTTGGCGCCACCACGGGCAAGGCGAATGACGACCATTTGGGTGTCCTGAGTTGGTATGCGAAAAGCCGGTGATTGTAGGGTAATCGAGGGGCTTGGACAAGCGCGGCGTGCAGCGCGTCGTCCTGTGCGGTGCGGATCGCGATCGGAGGCGGGGGTGAAGGCCGGCGCCCAAGCGCGTGAATCTTGAATAGAATGCACGCGACCTCCCGCACGCGACCGACCTCCGAATGCCCTTGCGCGAATCAGTTTCCGAGCAACTCCTCCCTGTCCTGGAGTGGCTCGCTGCCGAACCGGACGCGGATCCGGTCGCGGACCTTACCGCGCTGCGCGGGCACCTCACGTCGCTTCCGGCGTCGATTTCGTCGTCCGCGGAGGGCCGCGAATGTGTCGAGCAACTGGCGGCGAGGGCGCTCGATGCATGCGATCGCTTCAAACCGCGTCTGCTCGATGTGGCGCTGCCGCTGCCTCGGCAGCTGAACGTCGCTTCGGTCGAACTGGTCGCTGCGATGCTCGATCTCGCGGGGTTCTTCCTGTGCCTCGCCGAATCAATCGGCGAAAGGCGCGTCCTCGCCCGGCGCCAGGATCCGTCGGCTTTCGTGTCGCATGGGCTGCGGCTCGTCCGCGAGGCGTTCCTGGTGTCCGCGATGGGCGGCGGGGTCGTCCCGTCCGGGCTCTGGTCGCGGGCGTACCGGTTGTTCGCTGACAGCGCCGGCGACGGCGGGGCCGACGGGCAGCCCGAGGGCGAGCGGGACGCCGCCGCGCTCGACTTCAAGCGCCTGCTCGCGCTTGCGGCGCTGCAGCCGGAGAGTCTGACCGCAAGGGAACTCGCCTGGTCGGACGACTATCTCGAGGCCGCGGCCGGCGCGGCCGACGTCTCCCGCACGCCGCTCCAGCCGACCGCGTCGGCTTTCTGGATCGACGCCGGCGCGGATGCGGGGCCGGTTGCGATGGTGCGTGAGAGTTCACCGGCGGTAGCAGGTCTGCTCTATTTTTCCGCCCACGGCGTATCTCGTCGGGCGGCAAGCCATGTCGCCTGGCTCAGTGCCAGAATGGCCGACGCGGAGACCGAGGGGGAGTGCCGCGGCGGGACCGAATTGCTGATGCCGGACGCGGAGGGATTGCCGGTCGGCCTGACTCCGGCCGAGGCGCTGTCGCTGCTGGAGCGGATGCGCGACCGCTGGGCGTCGCCGCCGAACCGGGCTCAATCGCGCCGCGCACAGCAGTACACCGTCGAGGTCTGCGCCGGCTTGCGGGCGATCTGGGACGCGAACCGGCGCGGTGCGGATTCGTCCGGCATCGTCGAATGGACTGTCTACAACGAGAGCCCGGGCGGTTACGCGGTGATGGCCGTCGCCGGCGTGGCCGGAACGCTTTCCGCGGGCATGCCGATCGCGCTGCGGCGCGACGCTGGGCAGCCCTGGTCGATCTGCCTCGTGCGCTGGCTTCGCAGCGACCAGCCGGACCGGGCGGAACTCGGGCTCCAGCTCATCGCGCAGTCGTGCACCCCCGTCGCGGTCGGCTTCCGCGGCGGCGACGTACGCATGACCGTTCCGGCGCTGATCCTTCCGCCGAAGGCCGCATTGCGCCGCAATCAGGCGATTCTGGCGCCGGCCGGTACTTATACTTCGCGCGGATTTTCCCTCGTCCACGAGGGCGACCGGGTCTACGTCGCGCAGGCCCGGGTGCTCAGCCTCGACATGCAGACGGCGAACGTCGAACTGTTCCAGTACGAAATCGACCCTTATCCGGGCTGAGCCGGCGCGATCGGCGCGACAGATTTCGCGACCAGCGACGAGAGCGGGAGGTCGGCGGCACGAAGCGCCTCGGCGAGGCGCTGGCCGACGAGATTCGCGCCCTCTGCGCCCGGGGCCGCGAGCCAGTCCGACGGAGACAGCGCGAAGCGGCCGACGACCGCGGCGACGCGGATGTCGTCGGCATCGCGACTGAGGACCCAGCCGCCGTCTTCAGTGCGCACGACCCAACCGGCATCGCACATGTCGCCGAGCAGGATCTCGCCTTCATTGCTGGCGACGCGCGCCGAGCCCTGCAGCGGTCCGAACGACGAGGCGACGCCGGCGCGTTGCCCTTCAGCGAGGGTGATCAGGATGTTCAGCGCGGCCCATGCGCGGTATCCGGGGAATGCGGGCAGGATCCGCGTGCGCTCGAAAAAACCCGGCAGCGTCGCCGACAGCGCGGCGCCGAGCAGGATCACGACCCAGGAAAGATAGAGCCAGACGAGGAAGATCGGCACCACCGCGAAGGTACCGTAGATCAGCGTGTAGGTCGGGATGCGCGCGATGAAGAGGCCGAACGAGCGCTGCATCAGCAGAAAGACGACCGCCGCGGCGACGCCTCCGGCCAGCGCATGGAGCGCGCGCACCGGATGGTTCGGCACGACGTAATAGAGGACGCTGAACAGCGATGCGAGCAGCACATGCGGGACGAGGCGGGCGGAAAAATCGCCGATCAGCGAGCCTTCGCCGGCGAGCGCGATCGACGTAGCGACGACGTGCCCGGTGGCCAGCACGATGCCGCCGAGTGCGAGCGGCCCGAGCGTCATCGCGAACCAATGCACCATCAGGCGGCGCAACAGCGGGCGGGGGCGACGCACGCCCCAGATGTTGTTGAATACCCGGTCGATCGTCAGCAGCAGCATCAGCGCGGTCAGGACCAGCAGGGCGATGCCGATCAGCGTGAGCCCCGCGGCCTTCTGCGAGAACTCGAATGCGTAGGTCGCGATGATCTGGCCGGCGCGCTCGGGCAGCAGGTTTTCGAGCAGGAACGCGCGCAGCGACGCCCCGACGCGCGCGAAGGCCGGAAAGTTGCTGAACAGGGCGAGGATCACCGTCACGAGCGGGACGATCGCGAGCAGCGTCGTGAAGGCGAGGCTTCCGGCGACTTGCGGGCAGCGGGTGGCGACGAAACGTTCGGCCAGCAGGCGCAGAAAGTCTCGTGCGGAGTTCAGCAACATCTTGGAGGGGTCCCGGGGCGTCGGAGGTCAGCGCGTATAATTCGCGCATATTCTAGCCACGCGGCCCGCGATGAAAGAAATCCTCGTCCTCTACTACAGTCACCGCGGCTCGGTTCGCGCACTGGCCGAACACGTCGCGCGCGGCATTTACCAGGTCCCCGGCGTCATCGCGCGGGTGCGCACGGTGCCGAAGGTGTCGACGGTGTGCGAGGCGGTCGAGGACGACATCCCCGCGTCGGGGCCGCCCTACGTCGAGCCGCGCGACCTGCAGGAGTGCATCGGCCTCGCGCTCGGCAGCCCGACGCGCTTCGGCAACATGGCGGCACCGCTGAAATATTTTCTCGACGGCCTCGCCGCCGATTGGGTCAATGGCACCCTCACGGGAAAGCCCGCGGCGGTGTTCACGTCGACCGCGAGCCTGCACGGCGGGCAGGAGGCGACGCTGCTGTCGATGATGCTGCCCTTGCTGCACCACGGGATGTTGATCGTCGGTCTCCCGTATTCGGAGGTCGAACTCAACACGACCCGCAGTGGCGGCACGCCCTACGGCGCGAGCCACGTCGCCGGCCCGGACGGCAATCCCGAACTGTCGCCCGAAGAGATCCGTCTGGCCGTCGCGCTCGGCCGACGGCTCGCGCAAAGCGCCGTCCGGCTGGCGGGTCCGCTGTGAAGGTGCGCACGCTGAACGTCGCGGCGAGCCTGCTGCTGGTCGCGCTGATCGCGCTGTGCGTGCTGTGGGAAGGCTGGCTCGCGCCGCTGCGCCCCGGCGGTTCCTGGATGATGCTGAAGGCGCTGCCGTTGATGGCGGCGCTGTTCGGCGTCCTCAAAGGGCGGCGCTACACGTACCAGTGGCTGTCGATGCTCGTGCTGCTCTATCTCGTCGAGGGCGTCGTGCGCGCGGCGGACCCCGGTCTCGGCGGGATGCTTGCATGGGCCGAGGCGATCCTCGCCGCGCTGCTGTTCGTGATCGTCGTGCTTTACGCGCGGCTGAGCGCGCCGTCGCGGCAGCGGGCAGCGGGGAGCTGAGAGCCCCGGGCGCCGCGGCCTTCTTCGGGCCACGGCGCCACGCCCGGTCAAATTTGCGGATTCAGGCGCTCGAACTTCCCGTGCAGCTTGTTCAGCGCGTTCAGATAGGCTTTCGCCGATGCGACGATGATGTCGGTGTCCGCGCCTTGGCCGTTGACGACCTTGCCTTCCTTCGCGAGGCGCACCGTGACTTCGCCCTGGGCGTCGGTTCCGGTCGTGATCGCATTGACCGAGTAAAGCAGCAACTCGGTGCCGCTGTTCGCGAACGTCTCGATCGCCTTGAACGCCGCGTCGACCGGGCCGGAACCCTCGGCCGAGGTGCGCGTTTCCTGCCCGTCGACCGATACTGTCAAATCGGCGCGCGGTGTCTCGCCGGTCTCCGAGTGGAAGCGCGACGAGACGAGGCGGTAGTGTTCCTGCTCGGGCGTGACGATCTCGTCGCTCATCAGCGCATGCAAGTCCTCATCGAAGATCTCGTGCTTCTTGTCGGCGAGCTCCTTGAAGCGCGCGAACGCGTGGTTGAGATGTTCCTCGGACTCGACGACGATGCCGATTTCGTGCAGCCGGCTGCGGAACGCGTTGCGGCCCGAATGCTTGCCGAGCACGAGCTTGTTGGTCGTCCAGCCGACGTCCTCGGCACGCATGATCTCGTAGGTTTCACGGTGCTTGAGGACGCCGTCCTGGTGAATCCCCGACTCGTGCGCGAACGCGTTGGCGCCGACGATCGCCTTGTTCGGCTGCACCGGGAAGCCGGTGACGCCGGAGACGAGCTTCGAAGCCGGGACGATTTGTGTCGAGTCGACCCGCGTGTCGCACGGAAATACGTCCTGGCGCGTGCGCACCGCCATGACGAGTTCCTCGAGCGCGGCGTTGCCTGCGCGCTCGCCCAAGCCGTTGAGCGTGCATTCGACCTGGCGGGCACCCGCCATCACCGCCGCGAGCGAGTTCGCGACCGCGAGGCCGAGGTCGTTGTGGCAATGCACCGACCAGATGACCTTGTCCGAGTTCGGAACGCGTTCGATCAAGGTACGGATCGTCCGGGCATATTGGTCCGGTACGTTGTAGCCGACGGTATCCGGGACATTGATCGTCTTCGCGCCGGCGCGGATGACCGCGTCGAAGATGCGGACGAGGAAATCGATCTCGGAACGTCCGGCATCCTCGGCCGAGAACTCGACATCGTCGGTGTATTCCTTCGCCCAGCCGACTGCGCGCACCGCCTGCTCGACGACCTGGTCGGGCGTCATCCGCAGCTTCATTTCCATGTGGATCGGGCTGGTTGCGATGAAGGTGTGGATGCGGCCGCGCGCGGCGGGCTTGATCGCCTCGCCGGCGCGGCGGACGTCCGCTTCGTTCGCCCGCGCGAGCGCGCAGACGGTCGATTCCTTGATCGCTTCGGCGATCGCGCGCACCGATTCGAAGTCGCCGTTCGATGCCGCCGGAAAGCCCGCCTCGATGACGTCGACGCGCATCCGTTCCAGTTGCCGGGCGATGCGCAGCTTTTCGTCGCGGGTCATCGACGCGCCGGGGCTCTGTTCGCCATCGCGCAAGGTGGTATCGAATACGATCAACTGGTCTTTCATCGTCGGCTCCACGGGAAATTGGACGTCAGGAAACGGATATGCCAAGACGCCTGCGCGTGATGCGCGGGCGGCGGACAAACAACAGGGAGGGGGAGGAAATATTTAGCGCGCGGGGCGCAGCAGCGGGCCGAGCAGCAGCAGGCCCGCCGGCAGAAGGCGAAGCGACAGGAGGGAGAGGTCGCGTTCGAGAGTCATGCGGCCGACTATAAAGCAGCCGCCTGAACTCGCGCAAGCGCCATGCCGATTGTTTTTGTCAATCCGTGCAATCGCGCCGGCCCTCAACGCAGTTCGAATGCTTCCTGATGGAACCGCAAGTCGTCGATGCCGAGCGCCCGGTAGCCGTCACGCAATGCTTCGGCGAAGCCGCGCGGGCCGCAGAACCAGATTTCGGCGCGCCGGTCGTGCCGTTCGCTCAGCGTGAGCGCCGTCAGCGGGCCGTCGCGGTCCGTGCCGACGACGTGGAGCCGGACCGACGGCAGCGCTGCGCACAGCGATTCGAGGCGCGCGACGAACGGGTCGCCGTCGCTTTCCCGCGTGCAGTAATAGAAGTCCGCGTTCGGCCCCGCGTCCGGCGTTTCCTGCAGCGACTCGAGCCACGCGAGAAACGGCGTCACGCCGATGCCTCCCGCGATCCAGATCTGCGCCGCTTTGCGCGAGCGGCGGTAGTCGAAGCGGCCGTACGGGCCTTCGATCCTGACCGGTTGGCCGGGGCGGAGGCGCGACGCGAGGTCGCGGGTGTAGTCGCCGAGGCCCTTGATCTGGAACGTGACGCGCCCGTCGCCGCGGTGGGCCGACGCGATCGTGAAAGGATGCGCGCCCTCGACCCGGTCGAAGGTCGCGAATGCGAACTGCCCCGGCTCGTGGCCGCGCCAGCCGTCGAGCCGGCATTGCACTTCCGTCACGCCCGCGGCTTGTTCCCGCAGCGCCTCGATCTGTCCCGTGACTCGACGCGAGCGACCGACGCGGCCGAACAGCGAGCGTAGGCCGGCGTGCGTGCCCGCAACGATTGAGAGCGCGAGCAGCGCGCCGAGCGCGCTAGTCCAGTAGCTCGGCGGCGCAAGGAAGGCCGTGTGGATCGCGAGCATTCCATACAGCACCGGCATCGCGTGGTGCAGCGAGCGCCACGGACGGTACGGGAAGCGCTTCCACAGCGTGACGGCGAGCATCGCGAGCAGCGCGTAGATCGCCCACTCGCCGAGATCCTCGCCGACGTCGCGCATGACTTCGAGGATGCCGCCTTCGTGGCCCTTCGGGAGCCGCCCCTCGCGCCCGAACAGGCTCTTGATGACGTCGTCCGACATTTCGACGAGCCAATGCAGCGCCGCGAACGAGACCGCGAGGATGCCGGCCCATTTGTGCAGGCGGTAGATGCGGTCCATGCCGCCGAGCGGACGTTCGAGCCATGCGGGCCGCGTCGCGAGAACGATCGCCAGCGACATCAGCGAGAACGCCCACAGTCCCGTGAGGTAAAGCGCTTCCTGGCGCACGATCCACGGCAGCGCGGCGCCGCTCGTCGCGGCGTCCGAAGGGGGCAACGCCCAGGCGAGCGTGACGAGCGAGAGAAAGCCGGCAAGTATCGTTTTCATCGTCGGGGTCCGGGATCGAGTTGTTCACGGGCGGCACCGGGGGATCGGGTGCCGCGTTGCGGGGCGGAACGGTTGGTCGCGTGACCGCGAGGATCGCGGCCCGGAGGCGCCTCAGTCGTCCTCGAAGTAGCCGAGCTTCGCATCGACGTGGCAGGCCGGGCAGTTCGCCTTCGAACCCACGTCCTTCTCCTTCCATTCATGGCGCGGCACTTCGTCGTGCTCGTGGATCCATTTCGGCAGTTCGGTGATGCGCTGCGGCGACGCGTCGGCGCGGATGCCCTTCATCAGCTTGCGGCCGTACTGCCGTCCGCCGGTGTCCGCGGCGTGGTCGACGAGGTAGCGGGTGACGCGGGCGGCAGTGTCGGCGTCGAGGCTCGCGTCGTCGCCGAAATGGTCGTTCAGTTCGGTCATCATGCGGCGCCATGACGCCGCCGGCAGCATTGCGGCGGGAAAAGCCATGTGGCAGCCCCCACATTCCTCGGCGGTGAGCTTGTCGGCGATTGGCGGAAAGAAGTCGTCGCCCCCCGCACGGGCCTTGCCCAGGACGACGGCGGTCAGTCCGACGACCAGGAGGCCGGCGGCGATGGAACGGGTCGGGATGTTCATTGCAGGGCTCCTCGGGTCTTTGTTCATCGGTTGGTCGCGCCGCTCACTGGCCCGCCATGTACGCGAGCCAGTCGCCTTTCTCGCGCGGCGTGCACTCGCGACCGAGCACTTCGTTGCAGTTGCGCTTGAACCATTTCTCGACTTTGGCCGGATCCTGGTAGCGCCCCGGCGACGCGGAAGCCGCCATAGGCTCGATCGCCTTGCCGGTCCGCGTCTTTCCCGGGCCTTGGGCGTCCTTTCCGTGACACGATGTGCAGGCCGGCGTGTCGGGCTTGCCCCCCGCGTGTTCGGTGCGATGCAGGGTTTCGCCGCGCGCCGCCGAAAACCCGGGGAATCGGGGCGTCTCCGCCCTTGCCGCCGCCGCGTAGCGCTCGATCAGGCTCGTCGGCGGGGCGGCCGATACGGTCGCCGCGAGCGGGAGGGCGCAGAGGAAGCCGATTGCATAGGGTGTCACCGTCATGTTTTCATCCTTGTTCGTGGCGCCGGCGCGCCTGGCATTGAGCCTGTTGCAGCGGACGGGCGCTGTTGCGGTGCCGTCGTTTGAGTGCAGTCTGGGCGCCTCGGGCTGAACGATGGCTGAAGCGGGCGTTCACCATTCGTTCACTTTCGGGTTGGTAGAACTTCACGCGTCGAACAACCACCGGGAATCCGTCGTGCACCTATCCGCGTTTGTCGTTGCCGCTGTCTTCGCGGCCGGGCTCGTCCCGTCTGCGGGCGTCGCGGGCGAGTCGGACCACGACCGCGCGCGCCAAGCGCTCGAACGCGGAGAAGTCCTGCCGCTGCGGGCGATCCTCGACAAGGTCGCGCGCGACTACCCGGGCGACGTCGTCGAAGTCGAACTCGAGCGCGAACACGGGACGTGGATCTACGAGATCGAGCTGATCGGCGGGGACGGCAGGCTCGTCAAGCTCGAGATCGACGCCCGCAGCGCCGCGGTGCTCCGGGTCAAGGGGCGGGACGCGCGGCGCGAAGGTCGCTAAGAGGAGCAGGACCGATGCGGATTCTGGTCGTGGAAGACGAGCCGAAGCTCGCCGCGCAGCTCGTCGAAGGGCTGACGGAAGCCGGTTACGCGGTCGATCGGGCCGACAACGGCCGTGACGCGCATTTCATCGGCGACGTCGAGCCGCTCGATGCGGTCGTGCTCGATCTCGGTCTGCCGCTGATGGACGGGATCACCGTGCTGAAGAAGTGGCGCGCGGCCGGCAGGACGATGCCGGTCCTGATTCTCACCGCGCGCGACAACTGGCATGAGAAGGTCGCGGGCATCGACGCGGGGGCGGACGATTACCTGACGAAGCCGTTCCACATGGAGGAGTTGCTCGCGCGCTTGCGGGCACTGATCCGCCGCGCGGGCGGACACGCGAGCGCCGAACTCGCGTGCGGCCCCGTGGTGCTCGACACGCGCGCCGGGCGCGTGACCGTCGACGGACAGGCCGTGAGCCTGACGAGCCACGAGCTGCGGGTGCTCGCCTACCTGATGCACCACCGGGACGAGGTCGTGTCGCGCAGCGAACTGACCGAGCACATCTACGCGCAGGACTTCGACCGCGATTCGAACACCATCGAAGTCTTCATCGGGCGACTGCGCAAGAAGCTCCCGCCCGGCCTGATCGAGACCGTGCGCGGACTCGGGTACCGGCTCAC
The DNA here is from genome assembly GCF_036675785.1 of Aromatoleum sp. Taxonomy (NCBI): domain Bacteria; kingdom Pseudomonadati; phylum Pseudomonadota; class Betaproteobacteria; order Rhodocyclales; family Rhodocyclaceae; genus Aromatoleum; species Aromatoleum sp. The sequence continues at coordinate 74,604 of NZ_JAKFEF010000038.1, read as the reverse complement.
GGACCCGACGTGAGCGGGCGCCCCGCGTCGCGCGGCTCGCTGCGCGTCCGGCTGCTCGCGGGCAGCCTCGTCTGGATCCTCGGCACGCTGACGGTGACCGGCTTCGTGCTGACGGACCTTTTCCGGCAGCACGTCGCGGCGCGCTTCGAGGCCGAACTCCACCTTCATCTCGACCAGCTGACGGCGAACATCGAAACCGGCAGCGCGGGCGAACCGACGCTTCGCGCCGAACTGAGTGATCCGCGACTGCAGAGGCCGTACTCGGGGCTGTACTGGCAGGTCGACGGCGTCGGCGACGCGGAACGCGCGGTGCTGCGGTCGCGTTCGCTGTGGGATGTGACGCTCGCGGTCCCCGCCGACAGCGTGCCCGACGGCGGTGTCCATGTTCACCGCATCGACGGTCCCGATCGTCGGCGCGTCGTGATGATGGAACGTGTCGTGCGACCGGCCGAACGCCCCGACCGGCCGCTCCGGCTGATCGTCGCCGCAGACGAAAGCGGCATGACCGATCCGGTGCGCGAATTCGTCGGCCTGCTGATCGTCGCGCTCGGCGTGCTCGCGGCGGGCCTCGTCGTCGCGGTGGGCCTGCAGGTGTCGGTCGGGCTCGCGCCGCTGCGCCGGCTGCGGGCGGCGCTCGCAACGGTGCGGGACGGGCGCGGCCGGCAACTCGAAGGCACATATCCCAACGAGGTCCAGCCGCTCGTCGACGAACTCAACGCACTGCTCGAGCACGACGCCGAGGTCGTCGCGCGCGCTCGCACCCAGGCCGGCAATCTTGCCCACGCGGTGAAGACGCCGCTCGCGGTGCTCGGCAATGCGGCCGTGCGGGAGCAGGGCGCGCTCGCGACGCTCGTCGCCGAGCAGGTCGACGCCGCGCAGCGCCAGGTCGATTACCACCTCGCGCGGGCACGCGCCGCCGCCGCGACGAGAGTACCGGGCCTGCGCACCCCGGTCAGGCCGGCGCTCGACGCGCTGCTGCGGGTGATGGAGCGGCTGCATGCGGAACGCCGGCTGCAAATCGCGATCGAACCGCCCGCCGCCGGGCAGGCCGAACCGGTCTTTCGCGGCGAAGAACAGGACCTGCAGGAAATGCTCGGGAACCTTCTCGACAACGCTTGCAAGTGGGCGGCGCGGCGCGTCGACGTGCGGCTGTCGGCCGCTTCCGGGCAATTGCAGGTCGTCGTCGAAGACGATGGGCCGGGCCTCGCACCGGACGAACGCGAAGCGGTGTTCGAGCGCGGCGTGCGTGCCGACGAGCAGGTGCCGGGGTCGGGCCTCGGCCTGGCGATCGTGCGCGATCTCGCCCGCCTGTACGGCGGCGACGCGCGGCTCGAAGAATCCGCGGCTGGCGGGCTGCGTGCGGTGCTGACGCTCCCCGCGGCCTGATCGGGAACAACCGGCTGCGTCCGGCCGATATATTTCAACCAACGGGAGAACACGATGAACCCTGAACAGACCCGCTCGCTGCTGACCGTCTGCCTGATGGCGGCCTTTTCCGACGGCCATCAGGATCCGCGTGAGCGCGATCACGTGCGCGATGTCGCAGAATCGCTTTCGGCGCAGTCCGGCGGCGATTTCATGCGCCTGTACCAAGACGTGCTGCTGAAGCGGGTAACGCTCGAACAGGCGGTCGCGGGACTCGATTCCCCCGAACTGCGCCAGCTCGCGTTCGAGATGGCGGTCGGCGTATGCGACGCCGACGGCGTCCACGACGCGGACGAGACCGCGTTTCTCGATCGTCTCGGCGACCTGCTCGGGCTCGCTCGAGCGGCCGTGGCGCCGGTGGTCCGCGAAGCCGACGCGCTCGCGGCGGCGCCCGTCGAGGAACTGATTCCCGAGTTGCCGCCCGCGGCGTCCGCGGATCAGCCCGAACTCGACCGCATGATCCTCAACGCGGCGATCCTCAACGGCGCCCTCGAACTCCTGCCCGAGACGCTCGCGTCGATGGCGATCATTCCGCTGCAGACGCGGCTCGTCTATCGCGTCGGCAAGGCGCACGGGTACGAACTCGACCGCGGCCACATCACCGATTTCCTCGCGACGGTCGGCGTCGGGCTGACGTCACAGTACGTCGAACAGTTCGGTCGCAAGCTGGTCGGCGGCCTGCTCGGCAAGGTCCTCGGCCGCACCGGTCGGACGATCGGCAGCGAGGCGACCGGGTCCGCGTTTTCGTTCGCGACGACCTACGCGCTCGGCCACGTCGCGAAGCGCTATTACGCCGGGGGGCGCAAGCTCGACGCCGCGAGCCTGAAGTCGACCTTCGCGCAGACCGTCGACAGCGCGCGCGGACTCCAGGCGCAGTACGCGCCGCAGATCACCGAGCGCGCGCGCACGCTGGACCTGAAGCGCCTGATGGCCGAGATCCGCGCGTAGGCGGATTCGCCGACGCGCTCCTGCGGACCCGTCGCGCTTCCTTCCGCTAAACGCCCGCCTGCGGCCGCACTTCGAACGACCGCGGGCGGCCCGCCTCGCGCTGCGCGTCTCCTCGTGCGGCGCCTGCGCCCGCCATCGCACGGGCGTGACTTGCGAGCAGCAACTCCCACTCGGGGGCAGACCATAGATCCTGATGCCGCCGCAGCTGATCGAGGTCGTGGCGCGCGGCGGCCCCCGGGGTTAGCCGGGCGCGAGCCTTTTCCAGGTCGAGCAGCGCGACTTCCGGTGCGGCGCCGTGCCACCGCACCATGACGTGCTTGTCGTACAGGCAGCTGTGCTGGATGCGGGCCCGATGCATCCTGCCGACGACGTGGCCGACCTCGCGGGCGACGGCGGTGCGCTCGATGTGATCGAGACGCGGTAGCGCGTTCAACGGGGCGAAGCCCTCGAGCGCCGCGGTGACGAGGACGGCTTCGACCGCGCCGGCACGGCGCATCACGGCGTGGAACAGCGGGACGGGCACGTTCAGTTCGAGTTGTCGCAGCACGTGAAGATGAAGGTGCTCTCGGCTCGCCGTCGGCCACCCGAACGGATGGGCCAGTGTTCGGCACAGGTGGTTGTACTGCCGCTTGACGTAGACGATTCCGACGTCGTGACGTACGCGCAGCACGCCGCTCCAGCCGTGCCGCCGCACGTTTGGCGCTTCGACCCATTCGCCGGCGACGTTCCACCAGTACGCGTGTTTCTCGGCGGCTGGTGTGAAGAGGGGCAGGATGCCGGATTCGATCATGTGCCGCTCCTGCGCAGCACATACACGCGCCACATCGCGTAGCGCGGCAAGAAGTCGAAGTGGCCGAGGACGCGGAAGCCCGACGAGCGGAACTCCTGCTCGACGGTGCGCGCCGGTAGCACGAAGCGGTTCTGGACGCCGCTCTCGCCCCGCTGCGCGCGCTTCTCCTCGAGCTGCCTGCGTTTCCACGCCTTGTAGTTGCCGTCGACCCACAGCGAGAGGATCACGGTGTCCCGCGCGACGCGGTGGAATTCGCGCAGCATCGCGACGCGGTGCGTGGCGTCGCCGATGTGGTGCGCGAGGCGCATCGAGAAGATGCAATCGACCGAGCGGTCGGGCAGTTCGATGTCGAACGCGGAGGTGCGCAGCGTGCGCACGCGCTCGACGAGCGACGGCGGATGCGCGGCGAGGGCGACGTCGAGCATCGCGGCCGAATTGTCGGCGCCGATGATGATCCGGCCCGCCCGTTCCGCGAGCAGCGGCCAGAAGCGCCCGGCGCCGCACGGCAGATCGAGCACGAGCGTCGGGTCGCCGGCGAGTGCGAGGGCGGTGCGCGCGAGTTGCTCGTCGCGCCAGTGGGAAAGGCGACGGGCGAGGCCGTCACGGTGCTTCTCGAGATAGGCCTGCGCGTGGTGGCGGTCGTATTTTTCCGAGAACGGGAGTCGGACCGGGCCGGAGACGGCATCGTGCATTCGGGGCTCCTGGGATGACGATGCCTGCGAGGGTACGGCCCGCGGCGTCAACGCCCCGTCGCACGAGGGTCAAGAAAGCGTCAAACCCGGTGAAGATCGACGCGGAACTCGCAGCCGCCGCCCGCGGGTTCCTCGAGGCGGACGGCCCATCCCTGGCGCTGGCAAATGCGGGCGACGATCGAAAGACCGATGCCGATACCGTCGCCCCGGCTCGCCTCGCCGCGCGCAAAGGGTCGGAAGATTTTCGCGCGTTCGCCTTCGGGAATGCCTGCGCCGGAGTCGACGACGCTGAAGCCGCCGGCGCGGATCACGAGGCGCACGAAACCGCGGTCGGTGTAATGGATCGCGTTGCGCAGCAGATTCGTCAGTACCGCGCGCAGCAGCGGCCCCGGGTACACGTCGTTGTCCCGGGATTCGACGGCCAGCCCCAGTTCGAGCCCGCGGCGCGCCGCTTCCGGCTGCCAGCGGTGCAACTGTTCGTCGGCGGCGTCCGCGAGCGAAGTGCCGGCGAGCGGCGCCTGCTTGTCCTGCGGCGCGCGCGCGAGACCGAGAAAGGTTTCGACGAGTTCCTGCATTTCGGAGCAGGCCCGCGCGATCCGCTCGACCTGTCGGCGCTGGCTGTCGGACGCCGAACGATGTTCGAGCAGCAATTCGGCCGAACTCGCGATGATCATCAACGGGGTTCGCAGTTCGTGACTGACGTCGCTGGTGAACAACTGCTCCCGCTCGAGCGCTTCGCGCAACCGCCCGAGCGTCGTGTCGAAGGCCGCGGCGAGCTTGCCGACCTCGTCGTCGGCATAGTCCGGCGCGAGCGGCGGTGCGAGCGGCAGCAACTGGTCGCGGTGCTGAACCTGGCCGGACAGTCTGACGACGGGCGCGATCACGGTCCGGGCAAGGGCCTTGCCGAGGAGCCACGCGACGAGAATCGAGAGCACGAAACCGAACGAGACGATGTGGAGGCGGGTCTGCTCGCGGCGTTCGAAATCTTCCTGGTCGAGCAGCAGCACGTGGCGCCGGCCGTCCTCGTCGCGGATCATCACGTGGTATGCGTCGTCGTCGCTCACTTCCTCGTACAGGCCCGGGCCGCGCCCCTGCAGCCACGCGGGCAGCGACGAAAGTTCCCCGGCGGGAACGACGTACAGCGTCATATCGAGGCCCGGCGCCGGATCGCGGCCGGCACGCCGCTCGGCGATGAGGAAATCGAGATGGCGGTTCATCGAGTCCGACACCAGCTCGAGCTCGACTCCATCGACGGCGAGGATGATCGACAGCGAGAACAGGCCCGCGACCGCGACCGTCATCAGTACGAAAGCCGCGACAATGCGGTTTGCGAGGCTCTGCCGGGCGGGCATGTCAGTCCGCAGTCAGGCGATAGCCGATGCCATGCACCGTATGCAGCAGCGCGGATGCGAAGGGTTTGTCGACTTGTTGGCGCAAGTTATGGATGTGGCTGCGCAGGCTGTCGCTGTCGGGCGGCGAGTCGCCCCACAGCGCGGTTTCGAGCAGTTCGCGCCGCACGACGGCGGGGCTCTTGCGCATCAGCACTTCGAGCAGCTTGAGGCCGATCGGCCCGACGTGCAGCGTCTGCCCGCCGCGCCGCACTTCCAGCGTGTCGAGGTCGTACTGCAGGTCGCCGACGACGATCTGGCGGCGCCCGCCCACGCGGCTGCGCTTCAACACCGCTTCGATGCGGGCGGCCAGTTCCGACAGCGCGAAGGGCTTGGTCAGGTAATCGTCGGCGCCCGCGCGAAAGCCGTGCAGCCGGTCGTCGAGGGCGTCGCGCGCCGTCAGCATGATGACCGGCGTCTGGTCCCGCTCGGTCTCCCGCAGCCGCTCGCACAGCGCATAACCGTCGACGCCGGGCAGCATCACGTCGAGCACGATCAGGTCGTAGCGCTGCGTCGCCGCGAGGTGCAGGCCGGTGAGGCCGTCCTGCGCACAGTCAACAACGTAGCCTTTGAGCGCGAGATAGTCCGCCAGATTAGCGAGGATGTCGCGATTGTCTTCGACGAGCAGCAGTCGCATGGTTTCGGATCCGGTCGGGATGCGGGCGTCTTCGTTCAGCCTCGGCCGCTGAAGCGTGCGAGATTACCCATTATCTCGACCATCGACGAGCGGATCGTGATGATCGCCGCCGCCGGGTCGTCCAGCGGATGGTCTTCGCCGTCGGTCGCTTCGTTGCGCCCGGCGCCGAGCGCGTTGATCGGGAACGTGACCTTGAAGTCGTCGCCGATATACGCGACGCGGTTCCAGTCCGCGACGACGGCGTAGCGGCGATGGAAGCCGGGGGCGAACAGGTCCTGGCCGAGCGAGTAGTCCGACGCCGGATTACGGACGCCGAGCAGGGGCATCAGCGTCGCGGGAAGGTCGAGATGGCTGGTGATCCCGGTGATCACGGCCGGCTTGCGGCCCGGGACGCGGATCACCGCGGGGGTTCCCGTCTGGAAGCGGTTGAATTGCGCGCCATGGCCCCATCGGCTGCGCTCCATGAATTCCTCGCCATGATCCCCGAGCACGATGACGATCGTATCGTCGAGCAAACCGCTCGCGCGCAGGTGCTCGACGACGCGACCGATCTGCTTGTCCACCTGATGCGCGGCGTTGACGTAGCGGTTCTTGATCAGCGGCATCTGGGTGGCGAAGTCGGTGGTCAGGTAGTTGAAATCCTCGAGGTAGGGCCGCGCGATGGCACCGGCTTCGGGGAAGTCGTAGTTCGCGTGCGTCCCCTCGAAAAACATGTAGGTCATGAACGGGCGCGCGCGGTCCCTGCCGTCGATGAAGCGGGTCATGTGGTCGATGTTGATCGCGTCGCGCTGCCAGGCGCTGCCGCCGGTGTCGAGCGGGTGAAGATCGCCCGGACGCATTCCCGCGAACACGGTCTTGTCGAATGCGGGGTAGGTGAAACGCTGGCTCGTGTGCAGGCTGAATTGGTAGTCCTGCTGCTGCAGCACGTCCATCAGCACCGGCTGGCGGCGGGCGGCGAGCATCGTAAACCAGTAGTTTCCGTAGAGCCCGTAGAACATCGAGAACACGCCCATCTGCGTCATGTTCGCGCCGCTGTAGTGATTTTCGAGGCGCAGCGCGTCGTTCGACAGCGCCCGGAGATTGGGCATGATCTCCGGATCCAGCATGTCGAAACGTAGCGACTCAGCCACCAGCCAGACGATGTTCAGCGGCCGGCTCGGCGCCTCCACGGTCAGCGCGGCGAGCGGATAGGTCAGCGCGCCGCCGCCGACATGCAGCCGGGCGGCGGGAACCTCGTCCGCGGCGACGCCGAGCCGTTTCGCGAGCCGCCCGAAGGTCAGCGGCTGGTACAACGGGTAGCGCTCGCTCGCGAACAGGATCGGCTGGAAGTTCGTCATCGCGCTGTAGCCGTAGGCGATGCGCTCGCCGAGGGTCAGGACGACGAAGAGCGCGAGGGCCGCGCTCCACTGACGGCGCGAAGAGCCGCTCGCGAGGCGTCGAGCGCGCGTCGTCCACGCGTAAGCGAACGCGTGGGTCGCGATCAGGCCGAGCACGATCAGTGCCGCAGTCAGCACGGTGCCGGTGCTCGCGCCGAGCGATTCGATGCCTCCCGGCGTTGACACCAGGTCCACGACGAAACCGTTGATGTGGAACCCGTACATCCGGAAGATCACCCGGTCGGAAAAGAGCAGGACGTGCGTGAGTGCGGCGAGTCCGACTGTCGCGACCGCGAGAACTGCGCCCCGCCCGCGGGTCGGAGCGGCACGGCCGAGGAGGCGTCGCAGCACGTGCCCCGCGGTGACAGCGGGGAGGAGATAGAGGAATGCGTAGGTAAGCGTCGTCGCGAGCGACCATGCCGCGACGGCGAATCCGGCGTATTGGGCGGACGTCTGGCTGCTCGCGAGCTGGGCGCACGCGAGCAGCCACGAGAGCAGGAAAAAGCGATCGAGCTGGGTGGGACTCGGCAGCGAGGACATCGGAAGCTCCGGTGACAACCGGCCCGCATCCTCGCAGTGGCGACGTCAAGCGCGCTTCAACTTTCCGTCAAGAAAACGTGAAACCGCACGCCCGGCGGAGATTTCCGCCGAGGCGCTCATTCGGTCGGTTCGTCCCGGCGTTCGGTCGCCGCGACCGCTTCGCGACGGCGACGTTTCTGCGCGAAGCGCCAGAAGTAGATCACGTAGCCGGACGCCGCGTAGACGAGGAACAGCGCGAACAGCACCCCCGGCGGATAGCTCGACACCAGCGCGAACGCCATCACGAGCGCGATGACGACGATGAACGGAACGCTCTTCCGCAGGTTGATGTCCTTGCCGCTCCAGAAGAGCACGTTGCTGACCATCGATACGCCGGCGAAGATCGTTAGCAGGGCCGCGAACCAGCTCACGTCCTGACCGGTCAGCCCGTTGTCGATGACGACCCAGACGAGACCGGCGATCAACGCCGCGGCGGCCGGGCTCGGCAAACCCTGGAAATACCGCTTGTCGATCACGCCGATGTTCGTGTTGAAGCGCGCGAGCCGCAGCGCGGCGCCGGCGCAGTAGATGAACGCCGCGATCCAGCCGAACTTCCCCATGTCCTTCAGCGCCCACTCGTACATTACGAGCGCCGGGGCGGCGCCGAACGACACCATGTCTGACAGCGAATCGTATTCGGCGCCGAATTCGCTTTGGGTTCGTGTGAGCCTCGCGACCCGTCCGTCGAGCCCGTCGAGCACCATCGCGACAAAGATCGCGACCGCGGCATGCTCGAAGCGAAGGTTCATCGCTTGCACGATCGCGTAAAAACCGGCAAACAGCGCGGCGGTCGTGAACAGGTTCGGCAGGATGTAGATCCCGCGGCGACGTTTCTCGAGGGGAATCAGTGGCATGGAATGACTTGTTCCGCGGTTGGCGGGTAGTTCCCGGATGTCCGTTCGATTACAAAGCCGGCGACGCGAGCAGGCCGCCGACGGTCCTCACGGCAACTCAGCAAGTACTGTGCTCGACGCCGAAACCTTGTCGCCGATCGTCACGCGCGCGCGGCTGCCCGGCGGCAGATAGACGTCGACGCGCGAACCGAAGCGGATGAACCCGTAGCGCTCACCGCGCCGGAGTCGCGACCCCGCTTCAACATAGCAAAGAATCCGCCGCGCGATCAGGCCGGCGACCTGCACGCAGGTCACGTCCTGGCCGTTGGCGAGCCGCAGGTGCAGCGCGTTGCGCTCGTTCTCGACCGACGCCTTGTCGAGCGCGGCGTTGACGAAACGTCCCGCGTTGTACCAGCGCTGGATCACTTCCCCGTCGACCGGGCTGCGGTTCGAATGGACGTTGAAGACGTTCATGAACACGCTGATTTTCAGGCTGTCGCGGTCGAGGTACGGGTCGCGCACGGGCTCGATCGCGACGATGCGGCCGTCGGCCGGCGAGAGTACGTCCTTCTCGCCTTGCGGAATCGGCCGCGGCGGATCGCGGAAGAACTGCACGACGAACACGAACAGCACCCAGAAGGGCAGCGCCCATGCGAAGCCCGCGGCGCCGTTGATGACCACGGCCACGGCGAGCGCGATCGCGATGAACGGCCAGCCTTCGCGGGCGAGGATCGGATGGGGATAGTTATTGGACATGGCGTATCCGGGACAAAAAAGGCCGGGTTCCCGCGCAACGCGGAACCCGGCCCGTGGGGCGAGGGGAATCGGAGCGCCGACCGGTCCGGTCGATGTCTGGCGCGCGGCGCGCCGAAAGCGACGCGGGGGCAAACCCGTCAGGATCGCGATCGACATCCGGCCGCGAGCCGCGACGCGCGCGGCTCCTTTCGCCAGGACTCAGTTCTTCGTCTGGTCGACCAGCTTGTTCTTGCGGATCCACGGCATCATTTCGCGCAGCTGGCCGCCGACCTGCTCGATCGGATGCGCCGCGTTCAGGCGACGGCGCGCCGTCATCGACGGGTAGTTCGAGCGGCCTTCCTGGATGAACATTTTCGCGTATTCGCCGGTCTGGATGCGCTTCAGTGCGGCGCGCATCGCTTCGCGGGACTTCTCGTTGATGACTTCCGGGCCGGTCACGTACTCGCCGTACTCGGCGTTGTTCGAGATCGAGTAGTTCATGTTCGCGATGCCGCCTTCGTACATCAGGTCGACGATCAGCTTCAGCTCGTGCAGGCACTCGAAATAGGCCATTTCGGGCGCGTAACCGGCTTCGGTCAGCGTCTCGAAGCCCATCTTCACGAGCTCGACGGCGCCGCCGCACAGCACGGCTTGCTCACCGAAAAGGTCGGTTTCGGTCTCTTCGCGGAAGTTCGTTTCGATGACGCCGCCCTTCGTGCCGCCGATCGCCGCCGCGTACGACAGCGCGATGTCCTTCGCCTTGCCCGACTGGTCCTGATGCACCGCGATCAGCGACGGCACGCCGCCGCCCTTCAGGTACTCGGAACGCACCGTGTGGCCCGGGCCCTTCGGCGCGATCATCACGACGTCGAGGTCCGCGCGCGGCACGACTTGGTTGTAGTGCACGTTGAAGCCGTGTGCGAACGCGAGCGTCGCGCCCTGCTTGATGTTCGGCTCGACGTCGTTGCGATACACCTCGGGGATGTTCTCGTCGGGCAGCAGGATCATGACCAGGTCCGCGCTGGCGACCGCTTCGGCGACTTCCTTGACGGTGAGGCCGGCCGCTTCCGCCTTCTTCCACGAAGCGCCGCTCTTCCTCAGGCCGACGGTGACCTTGCAGCCGGATTCATTGAGGTTCTGCGCGTGCGCGTGGCCTTGTGAGCCGTAGCCGATGATCGCGATCTCTTTGCCTTTGATCAGCGAGAGGTCGGCGTCCTTGTCGTAATAGACTTTCATGATCTTCCTTTCTGGTTTCGATGGCATCAGCGCCGGCGGCCGCCATGATAACGGCAGCGCTGCCGGCCGCAAACGGGGTTGGCGGTCAGACCTTCAGGATGCGATCGCCGCGGCCGATGCCGCAGACGCCCGAGCGCACGGTTTCGAGCACCAGTGCCGGGTCGATCGCGTTGATGAAGGCGTCGAGCTTGGACTGGTTGCCGGTCAGCTCGACGACGTAGGACGTGTCGGTCACGTCGATGATGCGCGCCCGGAAGATGTCGGCCATGCGCTTCATCTCCTCGCGGTCCTTGCCGGTCGCGCGCACTTTCGTGAGCATCAGCTCGCGCTCGATGTGGGCGGCTTCGGAAATATCGACGACCTTGACGACTTCGACGAGCTTGTTCAGCTGCTTCGTGATCTGTTCGATGATGTCGTCCGAGCCGGTCGTGACGATAGTCATGCGCGACATCGACGCGTCCTCGGTCGGCGCGACGGTCAGCGATTCGATGTTGTAGCCGCGCGCCGAGAACAGGCCGGAGACACGCGACAGCGCGCCCGATTCGTTCTCGATCAGCAGGGAGATGACGTGTCTCATGTTGTTCTCTTGAGGGTCTACGGGGAGCCGGTGATCCCGCGGACACGGACTGCCGGCGGCCGGCATCCGCGGCGACGAGGGGCCGGTAGGCGCCTCGCCGGGCGGCGCGACGTCGATGTCGCCGCGCCCCGCGAGAAATATCGGGTGTTACAGGTCCTCGGCCGACAGGATCATCTCGGTGAGACCCTTGCCGCCCTGGACCATCGGATACACGTTCTCGGTCTGGTCGATCTGGAAATCGAGGAACACGAGGTCGTTCTTGCGCGCGAACGCTTCGCGCAGCGCACCCTCGACGTCGGCCGGTCGTTCGACCCGCAGTCCGACGTGGCCGTAGGCCTCGGCGAGCTTCGCGAAGTCGGGCAGCGAATCCATGTAGGACTCGGAATAGCGCTCGCCGTGGAAAAGCTGCTGCCACTGGCGGACCATGCCGAGGTAGCGGTTGTTCAGGTTGCAGATCTTGATCGGCAGCCGGAACTGCTTGCACGTCGACAGTTCCTGGATGTTCATCTGGATCGATGCTTCGCCGGTCACGCACGCGACCGGCGAGCCGGGGTGCGCGAACTGCGCACCCATCGCGTACGGCAGGCCGACGCCCATCGTGCCGAGGCCACCGGAGTTCAGCCAGCGGCGCGGCTTGTCGAAGCGGTAGTACTGCGCGGCCCACATCTGGTGCTGGCCGACGTCGGAGGTGATGAACGCGTCGCCGCCGGTGACTTCCCACAGTTTCTGGATCACGAACTGCGGCTTGATGATCTCGTCCGAGTTCTTGTACTTCATGCACTCGCGGCGGCGCCACTCGTCGACCTGCTTCCACCAGGTCGCCAGCGCTTCGCCATCCGGACGTGCGGAGGAAGCTTCGAGCTGGCGAATCATTTCGTCGAGCACTTCCTTCACGTCGCCGACGATCGGGATATCGACCTTGACGCGCTTCGAGATCGACGACGGGTCGATGTCGACGTGGATGATCTTGCGCGGCTCTTCGGCGAAGTTTTCCGGGTCGCCGATGACCCGGTCGTCGAAACGGGCACCGACCGCGAGCAGCACGTCGCAGTAGTGCATCGCCATGTTCGCTTCATAGGTGCCGTGCATCCCGGGCATACCCACGTACTGACCGTCGCTCGCCGGATAACCGCCGAGGCCCATCAGGGTGTTCGTGATCGGGAAACCGAGCAGGCGCGTGAGTTTCGTGAGCTGCTCCGCCGCATCGGAGAGCACGACGCCGCCACCGGTGTAGATCATTGGCCGCTTCGCTTCGAGCAGCAGCTGCACGGCCTTGCGGATCTGGCCCTGGTGACCCTTGACGACCGGATTGTACGAGCGCATCGAGACTTCCTGCGGGTACTCGAACTCGCACTTGTGCATCGACACGTCCTTCGGGATGTCGACGAGCACCGGGCCGGGCCGGCCGGTCTTTGCGAGATAGAATGCCTTCTTGATCGTCGCGGCGATGTCCCGGACGTCCTTGACGAGGAAGTTGTGCTTGACGCACGGCCGCGTGATGCCGACGGTGTCGACTTCCTGGAACGCGTCCTGGCCGATCGCCGCGGTCGGCACCTGGCCGCTGATGATGACCATCGGGATCGAGTCGCAGTAGGCGGTCGCGATACCGGTGATCGCGTTCGTCGCGCCCGGGCCGGACGTCACAAGCGCGACGCCGACCTTGTCGGTGCTGCGGGCAAAGCCGTCGGCGGCATGGACTGCGGCCTGCTCGTGGCGGACGAGTACGTGGCGTACCCGGTCCTGATTGAATAGTGCGTCGTAAATGTAGAGTACCGCGCCGCCGGGATAGCCGAACACGTATTCGACCTTTTCTTCCTGCAGGCACCTGATTACAATTTCCGCACCAGTCAGCACCATCGCAAACTCGCTCATTATCACGTTCTAAACGACGAACGTTACCGGTCACTCGGCGTTTGGTCAAGATTGGCGCTGCGTCGCAGCAAGACGCCGAACCGCCGCGATTCTCAAGGATTCACAGCTGGCTTCCCGGGTAGAACTGTCCGCCTTTCTCGAGGGCGTCGAAAAGCGTGCGTTCAAGCAGGCGGTTTATGCGCTGAGGACCGACGAAGCGGCCCTCGACGCGGTCCAGGATGCGATGCTGAAGCTGTCGGCGAGCTATGGCGACCGCCCGGCCGGCGAGTTTCCGATGCTATTCCAGCGCATCCTCCAGAACGTCATCTACGACGCGCTCCGGCGGCAGAAGGTCCGCAACACGTGGACCGCGCGGTTGTCATCCTTCGTATCCGAGGACGAGGACGAGGCCGACGCCTTGGATATCCTCACCGCCGACTCCGACGCGGCAACTGCCGACGCGCCGCATCGGCAGTTCGAGCGCGCCAGAACGCTCGCCGCGATCGAGCGGGAAATCGCCCGCCTGCCCAATCGTCAACGGGAAGCGTTCCTGATGCGTTATTGGGAGGAAATGGATATTTCCGAGACGGCTGCCGCAATGGGGTGCTCGGAAGGGAGCGTCAAGACGCACTGCTCGCGCGCCACGCAGACGCTGGCGGCAGCCCTCAAAGCAAAGGGGATCGTGCCATGAACGAACAGGATTTCGGCCGGAATGTCGCGGCTCACCTCTCGGCGTCGGCGAGGGAGCTGGACGACGGGCTGGTCGAGCGGCTGCGCGCCGCGCGCGAGCAGGCCCTCGCGGTCCAGCGCCCGTCAGGGCGGTTGGCGCGGCTCTTCGGCGGAAAGGCCGGTTTCCGGCTCCGGTTTCCGGCCGTGGTCCGTCCTCTGGCGGTCAGCGTCGCGGTCCTCGTGGCCGTCGTCGTCGGCGACTATTGGGCGACCTGGGCCCGCGTCAGCACGCTGCAGGAAGTCGACACCGCGCTGCTGATCGACGACTTGCCGATCGACGCCTACCTCGACGCGGAATTCAAGGCATGGGTGCAGCAAGAATCGCGGTCCTGATCCTGACGTTGATCGCCAGCAGTGGCGTCGCGGCAGCCGTGACGCCGATCGGGGCGCCGCGATGGAACCGCTTGAGTCCGGGCGAGCAGCAGATCCTCGCGCCGCTCGCCGACGACTGGAACGGCATGAGCGACGAGCATCGTCAGAAATGGGTCGGAATCGCGCGCGAATACCGGCGTCTGACGCCGCAGGAACAGGCGCGGATCCAGAATCGGATGAAGGACTGGGCGAATCTCCGGCCGGAGCAGCGCGAGGCCGCCAGGGACCAGTACCGCAGCTTGCGGAACATCCCCCCCGAAAAGCGGGAAACGCTGCGCGAACAATGGCAACGATATCGAAGCCTGGCCCCCGAGGAGCGCGTCGTGAAGTCCCAGGCCCGACCCGGCAGGGACGGACGGGCGCCGCGCGGAAAAGGAAATGAATAACACGTCGAGAATGAACAAATCGTCCACGCCGAGAGCCCCGATCAGCAAGCCATCGCCGCAGCGCACGCTCGTCGAACTGGCCGGCCTGCGCCGGCGGCTCGCGAGCCTGCTTTACGAATCACTGCTGATGCTCGGCGTTCTTGCGCTGACCTTCATGGTGCCGTACCTGATTCTCGGCGTCGTCTGGAATGTCGCGCCGGCCGGCTGGGTCGCGTGGCTGCACGTCTACCTGGTGCTCGGTGTGTACTTCGTCTGGTACTGGCGCCGAGGCGGCCAGACCCTCGCGATGCAGACTTGGCGGCTGCAACTCGTGCGCGCCGCCGACGGACGATTGCCCGCGGCTTCGACCGGCTGGCTTCGTTACACGCTCGCCTGGCCCTCGGTTCTGTGCTTCGGGCTCGGGCTCGCGTGGGCGCTCGTCGATCGCGATCGGCAATTCCTGCACGACCGGCTTGCCGGCACGCGGGTCGTGCTGCTGCCTTCGGTCGCCGGCCAGGCGCGCTGATACCCGCGCGGCCGTTCGCCGCTTCCCGGCGCCTGCGGTTCGGCCCTTCGGAGTCGCGGTGTTCGCGGTCGCGCCGCCACGGCCCCCACGCGTATAGTTCCGGTTTGCCCGAATGGATCCGACGCGATCGGAGACGACAATGAAAACCGAACACGCCCCAGCGATTCTCCGCGCCGATTACCAGCCGCTTGCCTGGCAAATCGCGCGCACCGAACTTCACTTCCACCTCGATCCGTCGGCGACGCGCGTCACGAGCCGGCTGCACTGCGTTCGCGACGCACGCGTGCCGGCGGGGCCGCTCCGGCTCTGCGGCGAGGACATCGAGCTGTCGTCCCTGCGGATCGACGGCGCCGAACCCGAACCGGCCCGGGTCGTCCGCGACGCGCGCGGCATCGATCTCGATCTCGACGGCGAAGCGGCCGAGATCGAGATCGTCACCCGCATCGATCCCGCCGCGAACACCGCGCTTTCGGGCCTTTACCAGTCCCGTGGCGGCTTCTTCACGCAATGCGAGGCGGAAGGATTCCGCCGGATCACGTTTTTTCCGGACCGTCCGGATGCGATGAGCCGCTACACGGTGACGGTCGAGGCGGACAAGGCAAGCTGCCCGGTGCTGTTGTCGAACGGCAATCTCGTCGAACACGGCGAGCTCGAAGGCGGGCGGCACTACGCGAAATGGGTCGATCCGTTCCCGAAACCTTCGTATCTCTTCGCGCTCGTCGCGGCAAAGCTGGTCGCGCTCGAGCGCCGCGTCACGACGGCCTCGGGGCGTGAAGTGCTGCTGCAGGTCTGGGTCGAGGACGGCAATCTCGACCGCGCGGAGCACGCGATGGATTCGCTCGTGCATTCGATGCGCTGGGACGAGGAGACCTTCGGCCTGGAACTCGACCTCGACCGCTTCATGATCGTCGCCGTCAGCGACTTCAACATGGGCGCGATGGAGAACAAGGGGCTCAATATCTTCAATTCGAAGTACGTGCTCGCGAAGCCGGATACGGCGACCGACGTCGACTACGAGAACATCGAGAGCGTCGTCGCGCACGAGTACTTCCATAACTGGACCGGCAACCGCGTGACCTGCCGCGACTGGTTCCAGCTGACCCTGAAGGAAGGGCTGACCGTCTTCCGCGACCAGCAGTTTTCGGCCGACATGCTCGGCCGGATCGCGGAAACGGGGGGCGAGGCCGCGGCCGCGTCGGCGCGCGCGGTGAAGCGGATCGACGACGTGCGGGTGCTGCGCGCGGCGCAGTTCCCGGAGGATGCGGGGCCGATGGCGCATCCGATCCGCCCGGACAGCTACCAGGAGATCAACAATTTCTATACGGCGACGGTCTACGAGAAGGGCGCCGAAGTCATCCGCATGCTGCATACGCTGCTCGGCGCGGAAGGTTTCCGCAACGGCATGGACCTCTATTTCAGCTACTACGACGGGCAGGCGGTCACGTGCGACGATTTCGTCGATTGCATGGCCGAAGCGAACGGCCGCGACCTCGACCAGTTCATGCACTGGTACGCGCAGGCCGGCACGCCGCGGGTGAGGGGGGCGGGCAGCTACGATCCCGAGGGCCGCGTCTATACGCTGACGTTGTCGCAACATACGCCGCCGACGCCGGGCCAGACGGAGAAGCAGCCGCTCGTGATTCCGGTCGCCGTCGGCCTGATCGGGCCCGACGGCGCCGATCTGCGGTTGCGCGTCGAGCACGAGAACAACGTCGGTGCGACGACGCGGGTGCTCGAACTGACCGAAGCCGAACAATCCTTCCGTTTCGTCGACGTGCCGTTCGAGCCCGTGCCGTCGCTGCTGCGCGGATTCTCGTCGCCGGTCATTCTCGAACTCGACGAGGACGACGCGCGGCTCGCGTTCCGCATGGCGAACGATTCGGACGCGTTCAATCGCTGGGATGCCGCGCAGCGCTACGCCGAGCGGGTCATTCTCGCGCTCGCGGGCGATGCGGCGGCCGACCGCCGGCTCGCGGTCCCGGACGCTTTCGTCGCGGCGTTTCGCGCGCTGCTGACGAACACCTCGCTCGATCCGGCCTTCCGCGCGCAGGCCGCGGCGCTGCCCTCCGAAGGCTATCTGCTGGAGCGAATGGAGCCGGCGGACCCGGCGCCGCTGCGCGCGGCGCTGCTTTTCCTCACGCGCGAACTCGGCTCGCGGCTCGCCGACGACTGGCTGAAGCTCGGCGACGCGCTCGCCGTCGACGGCCCGTATCGCTTTCATCCCGCGGACGCCGGCCGCCGCGCGCTGGCGAACCTCGCGCTGAAATACCTCGCGGGCGCCGATGTCGACCAGGGCCTCGCCCACGCCCGGCATCGGTTCGAGCGTTTCAGCAACATGACCGAAGGTTTCGGCGCGCTCGCCGCGCTCGTGCAGAGCGCGAATCCGGCGCGCAAAGCGGCGCTGGAAACTTTCCACGCGCGTTTCGGCAACGACACGCTCGTGCTCGACAAATGGTTCGCGCTGCAGGCCGCGGCCTGGCGCTGGGATCCGAGCGAGGAGCCGGTCATCGAGCGCGTGCGTGCGCTGATGCGGCATCCGGCCTTCAGCCTCGGCAATCCGAACAAGGTCTACGCGCTGCTCGGCGGCTTTTTCCGCAACAACCCGGCCGAATTCCATGCGGCCGACGGCAGCGGCTATGCGTTCTGGGCTGAGCAGGTGATCGCGCTCGATGCGAGGAATCCGCAAGTCGCATCGCGGATTGCGCGTTCGCTGGAAAACTGGCGGCGGTTCGCGCCCGCGCTTCAGGCGCGCATTCGTCCCGAACTCGAAAAAGTCGCGGCGGCGCCCGGCCTGTCGCCGGATGTCGCCGAAATCATCGAGAAGGCGCTCGGCAACGGCGTCTGAGCGGGCAGCGCCGGAGGTTTCGAGGGGCTGCGACGATCGCGCGGCCCCCGGAGCGTCGGGTGCCCGCGCGCCGCGCGGCATTCCGGCGGATTCAGGTCGCGATGTCGCCCGCGATGTAGTTCGACAGGTGGCTGATCGTCTCTTCCTGATGGACGATGATCGATTTGACGACGTCGCCGATCGTCACGATGCCGGCGATCTTGCCGTGCTCGACGACCGGCAGGTGGCGGAAGCGGTTTTCCGTCATGAGGTTCATGACGTCGTCGACCGTCTGTGACGGCGTCACCGTGCACAGATTCGCGGTCATCAGGTCGCCGACCTTCACGTCCTTCGAGCTGAGGCCCTTGAGCGCGATTTTCCGCGCGTAGTCGCGCTCGGTGAAGATCCCGGCGAGGCGATTGTTCTCGACGACGAGGACCGCGCCGATGTCGAATTTCGCCATGATGGACAGGGCTTCGAACACGCTGAGGCCCGGCTCGACCGAGTGCACGCCGGTTCCCTTCTGTTCGAGGATCTGCCGGACCGTGGTTGTCGCTGTCATCTCTGTTTCCCTCCTGAGGTTATCGCTTTGCACTGCACGCGCCGGTGCGACGATGGCGTCATAGCTTGGAACGAAGACGCTGCCGACGCAAGCGCCCCAGCGAGGGATCGGCAACGGGCGCGCTACACTTCGACGTTGTCAATGAGTCGCGTCTGGCCGAGCTTGGCCGCGGCGAGGACGACGAGCGGGTCGTCGGCGTGAACCGGAGGCTGAAGATCGCTGCGGCGACGCACGGCGATGTAATCGGGATGCCAGCCGTGCGCGGCGAGTTCCGCGATCGCCTCGGTTTCGAGCTTGAGGAAATCGTGGTCGCCGCGTCGCACGGCGTCCCGGATCCGCGACAATTCGCGATGCAGCCGCGGCGCCTCCGCGCGCTCTTCGGCGGACAGGTAACCGTTGCGCGACGACAACGCGAGTCCGTCAGGCGCCCGCACGGTTTCACCGGGGAGGACTTCGACGGGGATCGCGAG
Organism: Aromatoleum sp.; assembly: GCF_036675785.1. NCBI lineage: Bacteria > Pseudomonadati > Pseudomonadota > Betaproteobacteria > Rhodocyclales > Rhodocyclaceae > Aromatoleum > Aromatoleum sp. The sequence continues at coordinate 55,689 of NZ_JAKFEF010000038.1, read as the reverse complement.
CTCGCGCACCATGTTCGACAGCACCATCAGCTGCTGATAGTCCTTCTTGCCGAACAGCGCGACGTCCGGACGCACGATGTTCAGGAGCTTCAGCACGACCGTCGCGACGCCGCGGAAATGCCCCGGGCGGAACTCGCCTTCGAGGATGCTGACCTGGGCCGGCGCCGGATCGACGAAATAATGCTGCGGCTGCGGGTACATCACCGTCTCGTCGGGCGCGAACAGGTGAACGACGCCGGCGGCTTCGAGCCGTTCGCAATCGGCCTGCAGGGTGCGCGGGTAACGGTCGAAGTCGTCGCGCGGCCCGAACTGGAGCCGGTTGACGAAAATGCTCGCGACGATCGAATCGGCGTGCGCGGCCGCCTGGCGCATCAGCGTGATGTGGCCTTCATGCAGGTTGCCCATGGTGGGCACGAGCGCCACCCGGCCGGCCGAAGCGCGCGCGCTGCGCAGGGATTCGATGGTGGTGTGGATCTGCATGGCATGTCCTGACTGAAAGGCCGGCCGACTCAGTAACAGTGTTCGGGGCCGGGGAAACTGCCGTCGCCGACGGCCTGTACATAACGGGAGATCGCCTCGTCGATGCTCGCCGCACCGACCATGAAATTCTTGACGAACCGCGCCTTCTTGCCGGGGTAGACGCCGATCATGTCGTGGAGGACGAGGACCTGCCCGTCGCAGTCCGGTCCGGCGCCGATGCCGATCGTCGCCATCGACGAAAGACTCGCCGTGACGTCCTTCGCGACCGCCGCTGGGACCATTTCCATGACCATCAGCGCGGCGCCGGCTTGCTCGAGCGCGAGCGCGTCGGCCCTCAGCTGCGCGGCGCCCGCTTCGCTGCGTCCCTGCACGCGATAGCCCCCCAGCTGGTGCACCGATTGCGGCGTGAGCCCGATATGCGCGCACACCGGGACGCCGCGCTCGACGAGAAAGCGAACGGTTTCGGCCATGAAGGCGCCGCCTTCGAGCTTGACCATCTGGGCCCCGGCCGCGAGCACGCGGGCGGCGCTGCGCATCGCCTGCGCCGGGCTCTCGTGGTAGCTGCCGAACGGCAGGTCGGTGACGATGAAGGGGCGGGTGCAGCCGCGCGCGACGCATTCGGTGTGGTAGACCATATGCTCGAGCGTGACCGGCAGCGTCGATTTCTGCCCCTGCACGGTATTGCCGAGCGAGTCGCCGACCAGCACGACGTCGACCCCCGCTCGCTCGAGCGCCGACGCGAAGCTCGCGTCATAGCAGGTGAGCATGCTGATCTTGCGTCCGTCGGCGCGCATCTTGCCGAGTTCGAACAGGGTGACGGGTTTATCGTCCTGAAGGTAGCTCATCGGGGACTCCTGAGGAGAGCGGGAGTTTTCCGCAAATTGCGGCGATGCACAAGCCCGACCGCGAAAAGTCCCGGAGGCCGCGCCGGCTCAGGCTGCGTAGCCGAAGAACTCGCGGTAGCCGCGCATGTTGCGCAGACGGTCAAGCAGGAGTTCGAAGTCGTCGTCCTGTTCGATGGGGTTGAGGACTTCGGCGTCGACGATGAAGAGCGGCGCCGCGTCGTACTGGTAGAAGAACCGCGCATAGCGCTCGGCGACCTGTTCGAGGTAGTGCTCGGTGATGCGCCGCTCCGCTTCCATGCCTCGGCGGCGGACGCGTTCGCTGAGCGTTTCGGGCTTCGCCTGCAGGTAGATCACGAGATCCGGCTGCGGGGGTGCGTCCGGTTTCGTGCTGTCGAAGATTCGCTGGTACAGCGCGAGTTCGTCGTCCGCGAGGTTCAGAGCCGCGAACAACGGATCCTTGTCGAGGATGAAATCCGACACCACCCGCTGCTGAGCGCCGATGGCGGCGGAGAGGCTCCCCAGTTGTTCGACGCGCTGGAAGAGGAAGGACAGCTGCGTCGGCAGGGCCCAGCGTTCCGGCGCCTGATAGAAGCGCCCGAGAAACGGGTTAAGTTCGGGCTGTTCGAACAGGATCTGCGCGTCGAGACGCTGGGCGAGACGGCGTGACAGCGACGTCTTGCCGGCGCCGATCGGCCCTTCGACGACGATGTAGCGCGCCTTGTCGAGCATTCCGGGTGCCTCTAGTTGCGGAAGATGAAATAGACCGCGCCAAGCATACACATCGCGGCCCAAAGGTAGTCAAGCTTGAGCGGCTGCTTCATGTAGAGCACGACGAAAGGGATGAACACGAGCAGCGTGATCACCTCCTGCATGATCTTGAGCTGCGCGAGATTCAATTCGGTCGCGCCGATCCGGTTTGCGGGCACCTGCAGCAGATATTCGAACAGCGCGATGCCCCAGCTCACGATCGCCGCGACGAACCAGGCCTTCGCTTGCATGTTCTTCAGGTGGCCGTACCACGCGAAGGTCATGAATACGTTCGCGACGGTCAGCATCATCGCCGTCTGGGCCCAGACGGGAAGGGTCGGGAGTGAGGCGATCAACGGAAATCCTGGGGAAACGAGCGGTGCTTCGGCGGATCAGTCGCGCGGCAGACGTTCAACCGGCTGCCCCGATACGTCGGGCAGCAGATCGGCGACGGCGCCGCGGCCGGGAAGGGACAGGGCGGGCGCGATCTCCGCGAGCGGCATCAGCACGAAAGCGCGAAGATGCATCCGCGGGTGCGGAACCTGAAGTGCGGGCAGATCGATCACCCGATCGCCGTAGAGCAGCAGGTCGAGGTCCAGCGTGCGCGCGGCGAGCGGAAATTCACGCGTTCGCCCGTGGCGGGCTTCCAGCGCGAGCAGCGCATCGAGCAATGCCTGCGGCGACAGCGCGGTGTCGAGCGCGGCGACCGCGTTGATGTAGTCGGGCTGACCGGAGATGCCGACCGGAGCTGTCCGATATAGGGAGGAACGCGCGACGAGCTGGGTGTCGGGCAGCTCGCCGAGCGCCCGGAGCGCCGCTTCGAGCGTCTCGCGCGCGTCGCCCAGATTCGCGCCGAGGGCGACATACGCCCGCTCGACGAGCCCATTGCCGGCGCGCGGCGCGGAAGCGGGGCCGCTCATGACGCGTCGGCGACCGCACCCGCACCCGCCTCGGAGGGCTTGCGGCGACGCCGCCGACGCTTGCGCTCCGGCGCCTCGCCGGTGCCCGGCGCCTCGGCGAGCAGGGCTTCGCGCGCGTCGGAACCGGCATGCGAAAAGCGCTCCCACCACTCGGGCAGCGCCATCGGAATTTCGCCCGACTGCGCGCGCAGGCGCAGGAAGTCCCACCCGGCGCGAAAGCGCGGCTGCTCGATAAGCCGGTACGGCGCCTTTCCGGTGCACTTCTCGAAGCGCGGCTGCAGCGCCCAGATTTCCTTGATGTCGCCGACGATGCGGCGGGTGATCGCGAGCTTGCCGGCCTGTGCCTCGAGCACTTCGTCCATCGCCGCGAATAGCGCCGGCTGGGTGTGTTCGTCCCCGCGCTTGCGCGCGTCCCAGTTCGCGAGCACTTCGTGCCACAGCAGCGTCGCGAAGAGGAAGCCTGGAGAGACGGACTTGTCCTGGCGCACGCGGTCGTCGGTGTTCTCGAGCGACAGCCAGACGAAGCGCTCGCCCATCGGCTGCTCGAGGATCACGTCGAGCAGCGGCAGCAGACCGTGATGCAGGCCTTCCTCGCGCAACTGCTGCAGGCACTTCACCGAGTAGCCCGAGAACAGCAGCTTCAGCATCTCGTCGAAGAGCCGCGCGGCCGGCACGTTTTCGAGCAGCGAGGCCATTTCGCGGATCGGGTGGCGCGCGGCCGGGTCGAGCGTCAGGCCGAGTTTCGCCCCGAGGCGCACGCCGCGCAGCATCCGCACCGGGTCTTCGCGGTAACGCGTGCGGGGATCGCCGATGATGCGCAGCGTCTTCTGTTTCAGGTCGGCGACGCCGTGATGGTAGTCGAGAATGTGCTCGGTCGTCGGGTCGTAGTACAACGCATTGACGGTGAAATCGCGCCGCGTCGCATCCTCGGCCTGGGAGCCGTAGACGTTGTCGCGCAGCACGCGGCCGTGTTCGTCGGTTTCCGTCGCCTCGGCGTCCTGGCTCGCGCGGAAGGTTGAAACCTCGATCGTCTCGGACCCGCTCATCACGTGCACGATCTTGAACCGGCGCCCGATGATGCGCGAGCGGCGAAACAGCGCGCGCACTTCCTCGGGCGTCGCGCTCGTCGCGACGTCGTAGTCCTTCGGCGGATGGCCGACCAGCAGGTCGCGCACGGCGCCGCCGACGACGAAGGCCTTGTGGCCGTTTTCCTGGAGGACGGTGCAGACCTTGCGCGCGACCGGCGAGAGTTGCTCGCGGCGGATGCCATGCTGCGCGACGGGGATCAGCGCGGGTTCGGGATTCACGGCGGTCGCGGCGCGGCGGAAAACCTTGCGCAGCAGCTTGCGGATCATTGGAAAAGGAGAGAGCGGTGACCGTAAGCGCGCAATGATAACCGATGCGCCGGTGGCGTGCCGTGACGAGCTGCGCGGGAAGACAGCGTGGCCGCTGCGCGCGCGTCCGGCGCTGCCGGTCGAACCGGGAATCGAGGGTAGGCGCTCGCCCCTTCGAAGGGCGGCGGCAGGGCTGCGACAAGCGTTCGGGAAGCCGAAGGGCCCGGTCTGGCCGCGATTCGACGGTCGCGTCAGGGACGCAGCGAGATCACCGGCCAGTCGTGAGCGCGGGCGTGCGTGCCGAGAGTGGCGTCGGGGTCGACGGCAACGGGATCGGTGACGCGCGACAACAGCGGCAGGTCGTTGTGCGAGTCGCTGTAGAACCACGTGCGTTCGAAACTTCCGAGGTACAGGCCGAGCGACTCGAGCCAGTTGTCGACGCGCTCGATCTTGCCGCCCTTGAACGCGGGCATCCCGCGCGGCTTGCCGGTGAAGGTGCCGTTTTCCTGCGCGGGGACCGTCGCGATCAGGTGCGGGATGCCGAATTCGCGGACGATCGGCCCGGTGACGAAGCTATTCGTCGCGGTGACGACGGCGACGAGCGCGCCGCGCTCGAGGTGCTCGCGGACGAGCGCACGCGACTTGTCGGTGATCATCGGCGCGACCGACGTCGCGAGGAATTCGCGGTGCCAGGTGTCGAGCTGCGCGCGCGGGTGCCGTGCGAGCGGCGCGAGCTGGAAGTCGAGGAACTCGAAGATGTCGAGCGTACCGTCCTTATATTGCTGGTAGAACGCGAGGTTCCGCGCTTCCTGCACCTCGCGGTCGAGGACGCCTTTCGCGATCAGGAACTGCGCCCACGCGAAGTCCGAGTCGCCGTTGAGCAGGGTGTTGTCGAGGTCGAAGAGTACGAGGTCCAAAACGGGATTCCTTGTTGGGTTCGGGTCAGGCGCGGCGGGCTTCGGATCGGGTGGGCGCGCGAGGGGCCCGGGGCGCGTCCTTGCCGCCGCCGTGCCCGGGGCCCGCTGCTGCGCCGTTCATATCTCGAGTCCGGTCTGCATCATCTCGCGCAGCAGCGGCAGCGTGACCGCCCGCTTGCGTTCGAGCGACGCGGCGTCGAGCGCGTCGAGCACTGCGAGCAGGCTCGGCACGTCGCGCCGTCCGTGGCGCAGCAGGAAGTCGGTGACGTCGTCGGCGAGCCGCAGCCCGCGGCGCTCGGCGAGGGTCCGCAGGATCGCCGCGCGCGCTTCGTCGTCGAGCGGGCGGACTTCGTAGACGAGGCACTGGCCGACCCGCGTGCGCAGATCCTCGCGCAGCGCGAGCTGCAGCGGCGGCGCATCGCCCGCGAGCAGCAGCGTCTGACCGTTGCGGCGCGCCCGGTTGAACGCGTTGAAAAGGGCGATCTGGGCGTCGGCGCCGAGCGCGTGGAGGTCGTCGACGGCGAGCAGCGCGTCCGCGGTCTGCGGCAGCTCGCCGCCCGCATCCGCAGCCCGGAGGTAGAGCGCGGCGCGGCCCGCGGTCGCCGCGGCGCTCACGGCGGCGCGCAGCAAGTGCGTGCGCCCGCTGCCGGGCGGGCCCCACAGATATACGTGTGCCGGAAGGGTCGCGATCGTGTCGAGCGCGGCGAGAAGCTCGTCGTTGCCGCCGGCGACGAAATTGCCGAGCGTCGGGGGCGCGTCGGGGCGGATGTCGAGTACGAGCTGCTTCATTTGCGCGCCTCTTCGATGTGGATCGCGTCGGTTTCGTCGCCCCGGTAAAGGTGGCTCGACAGCCACGCGGTGCGCACCTCGCGCAGGCCGACGAGGATCGCCGCGCTCACCGGCAGCGCGACGAGCACGCCGACGAAGCCGAACAGTTGGCCGAAGGCCATCAGCGCGAAGATCACGACGACCGGATGGAGTCCGATGCGCTCGCCGACGAGATAGGGCGTCAGCACGAAGCTTTCGAGCGCCTGACCGAGGCTGTAGACGATTGCGACGCCGACGAGCGGCGACCAGCCGTCGGCCTGCAGCAGCGCGGTCAGGATCGCGAGGACCAGGCCGCCGCCGAAGCCGACGTAGGGGATAAACACCAGCAGCCCGGTGATCACGCCGACCGGCAGCGCGAACTTCAGGCCCGCGATCCACAGCCCCGCGGCGTAGAAGACCGCGAGCAGCAGCATCACCGACAGCTGTCCGCGCAGGAATTGGGACAGCACCGAGTCGATGTCATTGACGATGCGCATCGCCCGCGGCAGCAGCGGCCGGGGAATGATGCTGCGGGTGTTGTCGAGCAGCTGCGGCCAGTCCTGCAGCAGGTAGAACATCACGACCGGGACGAGGAACGCCATCGCCAGCAGGCCGATCAGCGCGCTGCCGCCTTGCCGCAGGTGGCCGAGGATGACCGGCACGAGATCCTGCGCGGTGCTCCAGTTCTCGGTGATCCACGTTCGCGCGAAGGCCGCGTCGAGCTGGAAATCCACGCCGAAGCGCTCCTGCAGCATCGGCGAAATCCGGGCGTTGAGCAGTTCGATCAAGTCCGGCAGCCGTCCGACGAGCGTGAACGCCTCGCGGTAGATCATCGGGGCGAGGATCAGCAGCAACAGCAGCAGCACCGCGCCGAGGCCGAGGATTACGAGCAGGACCGCGAGCGGCCGGGGAATGCGCCGTGCGACCATCCAGTTTACGGCCGGGTCGCAGATATATGCGAACACCCCGGCGATCACGAACGGCGCGAGGATCGGGCCGAGCGCGTAGAACAGCGCGACGAGCGCGATCGCGACGCCGGCCCAGACGGCGGTTTGCATTCGGTCGGCGCGGGAAGGGGTCATTTCGAGTAAAATCGCGGACTTGGCGCGGCGCTCGAAGGCTCTTCGAGCACCCGCGAAACCCGTAAATGTAGCCACTTGATGTTGCGGCCTCAAGTTTCCCCGCGTCGCGGGACCGGCCGAAACACGCATTCCGTTCGCCAGAGGACCGACCTTGAGCTCCCCGAAACCTTCGCTTTCCTACCGTGATGCCGGTGTCGATATCGACGCCGGCGACGCCCTCGTCGACCGCATCAAGCCGCTCGCGAAACGCACGATGCGCCCCGAAGTGCTCGGCGGCATCGGCGGTTTCGGCGCGCTGTTCGAACTGTCGAATAAGTACCGCGAGCCGGTCCTCGTGTCGGGCACCGACGGTGTCGGCACGAAGCTGAAGCTCGCGTTCCAGTTGAACAAGCACGACACCGTTGGCCAGGACCTCGTCGCGATGAGCGTCAACGACATCCTCGTGCAGGGCGCCGAACCGCTGTTCTTCCTCGACTATTTCGCGTGCGGCAAGCTCGACGTCGACACGGCCGCCGCGGTCGTCGGCGGCATTGCGCGCGGCTGCGAACTGTCGGGTTGCGCGCTGATCGGCGGCGAGACGGCCGAGATGCCGGGCATGTACCCCGACGGCGAGTACGACCTCGCCGGCTTCGCGGTCGGCGCGGTCGAGAAGTCCGAGATCATCGACGGCTCGAAGATCGTTCCGGGCGACGTCGTGCTCGGCCTCGCGTCGAGCGGCGCGCATTCGAACGGCTACTCGCTGATCCGCAAGATCATCGACGTTGCGAAGCCCGACCTCGACGCCGATTTTCACGGCCGTCCGCTGCGTGACGTGATCCTCGAGCCGACGCGGCTGTACGTAAAGCCGATGCTCGGCCTGATGGCCGCGATGCCCGGCGTCGTCAAGGGCATGGCCCACATCACCGGCGGCGGTCTCCTCGAGAACGTGCCGCGCATCCTCGGCGACACGCTCGCCGCGCGCCTCGACGCGTCGTCGTGGACGCTGCCGCCGCTGTTCCAGTGGCTCAAGGACGCCGGCAACGTCGACGCGCAGGAAATGTACCGCGTGTTCAATTGCGGCGTCGGCATGGTCGTCATCGTTGCGGCCGAGGACGCCGACGCGGCGACGGCGAAGCTCGAAGCGGTGGGCGAAACCGTCTATCGCCTCGGGCGCATCGAGTCGCGCACCGCCGGCGAAGCGCAGACGACCGTCGCCTGAGCCCGAGTTGCCGCGTGGGGCGGAGCAGGCTGAAGGCCTTGGCCCGCGAGCGGTCGATGGAAGAGCAACGGGTGCGCCGCCGCGGCGCGCCTGATTTTTGAATCGTTCCCAGCTCCGTTGCGGGCTGCCACGTCACCAGCGCATCCGTCCTTCATGCCCGCCCGCCGTCACCTGATCGCCGTTCTGAGTCTTGCCGGAGTTGCCGCGCTCGCGGGCTACGCGTACTACGCGAACCGCAGCCCTGCGACGCCCCAGCCCGCCGCGGCGACGACTGCGCCGGGAAAGGGCGCGCCGGCTCCTGCCGCCCCGGTCGGCGTCGAGACGGTTGCGGTCGTCGCGGAGACGGTCGCCGACGACGTCACCGCGGTCGGCACGCTGCGTTCGAACGAATCGGTCGTGTTGCGGCCCGAGGTCGCCGGCCGGATCGCGGCGATCCGCTTTCGCGAAGGGACGCCGGTCAAGCGCGGCGAGATCCTCGTCGAACTGGACGCGGCCGTGCAGCAGGCGGAAGTGCAGCAGGCGAAGGCGAACCTCGCGCTGGCGCACGCGAATTTCGGCCGTACCGCGGACCTCTTCAACCGCAAGTTCCTCAGCCAGAGCGCGCGCGACGAAGCGGCCTCGCAACTCGAAGTCGCGCGCGCGAACATGGCGCTCGCCGAAGCGCGCTTCGAGCGCACGCGCATCCGCGCACCGTTCGACGGTGTCGTCGGGATCCGCAACGTCAGCGTCGGCGACTACGTCAAGGAAGGAGACGACCTCGTCAATCTGGAAGACCTCGCGACGCTGAAAGTCGATTTCCGGCTGCCCGAGCTCTATCTCGCGAAGGTCCGCCGCGGTCAGGCGCTCGAAGTGACGTCGGATGCGATTTCCGGTGAACGCTTCGACGCGACGGTCGCTGCGATCGACCCGCTGATCAACGAAGAGGGGCGCTCGGTCGTGATGCGGGCGACGCTGCCGAACAAGGGCGGCCAGCTGCGCCCGGGGATGTTCGCGCGGGTGCGGCTGATCCTGCGCGAGCGCGCGGATGTCGCGATGGTGCCGGAGGAGGCGCTGGTGCCGGCGCCGGGGAACGTGCAGTTCGTCTACCGTGTCGTCGACGACAAGGCGCAACGCGTCGAAGTCACGACCGGCGCGCGGCACGGCACGCGCGTCGAAGTTCTCGGCGGCCTGCGGCCAGGCGACGTCGTCGTGACCGCCGGGCAGCTCAAGTTGCGTGACGGCGCCCCGGTGCAGGTCGTGCGCTCGGGCGCCGAGAGCGCGTTGCCGGCGGCGAGTGCGGCCGACCGCGCCGGCTGACGGAGGAGACCGATGGTCCTGTCGGAAATCTGCATCAAGCGCCCGGTCTTCGCGACCGTGTTGTCGCTGCTGGTGCTGCTGATCGGGCTGATGTCGTACTCGCGGCTGACGGTGCGCGAGTATCCGAACATCGACGAACCGGTCGTCACCGTCGACACGACCTACCAGGGCGCCAGCGCCGAGATCGTCGAATCGCAGGTCACGAAACCGCTCGAGGACTCGCTCGCCGGGATCGAGGGCGTCGACGTGATCTCGTCGATCAGCCGCCAGGAGCGCGGCCAGATCACGATCCGCTTCCGCATCGAGCGTGACGCCGACAGCGCCGCGGCCGACGTCCGCGACCGCGTCTCGCGCGCACGCCGCCAGTTGCCCGACGATATCGACGAACCGGTGATCGCGAAAGTCGAGGCCGACGCGAGCCCGATCATCTGGATCGCGTTTTCGTCGGATCGCCATTCCTCGCTCGAACTCAGCGACTTCGCGAGCCGCGTCGTGAAGCCGCGGCTGCAGACGTTGTCGGGCGCCGCCGACGCGCGGGTCTACGGCGAGCGGCGCTATTCGATGCGCATCTGGCTCGACCGCGACCGGCTCGCGGCGTTCGCGCTGACGCCGCAGGACGTCGAGGATGCGATCCGGCGCCAGAACGTCGAGTTACCGGCCGGGCGCATCGAGAGCCGCGAGCGCGAGTTCTCGGTCGTCGCGCAGACCGATCTCGACGAGCCGCAGGAGTTCGAGTCCGTCGTCGTGCGCGAGCCGCAGACGCCCGATGGCCGTCCGGTGACGATCCGCGACGTCGGCCGCGTGGAAATCGCCGCCGAGAACGAGCGCACGCTCGTGCGCTTCATGGGCCGGCCGTCGATCTCGCTCGGCCTGATCAAGCAGTCCGTCGCGAATCCGCTCGATCTCAAGCGCGGGCTCGACGAGATGATGCCGGTGCTCGAGGCCGAGTTGCCCGAAGGCATGAAGATGGACATCGCGAACGACACGACGGTGTTCATCGACCGCTCGATCGAGTCGGTGTTCTCGACGATCTGGGAAGCGGTGGTGCTGGTCGCGGTGATCTGCTTCTTCTTCCTGCGCAACTGGCGCGCGATGCTGGTGCCGCTGGTGACGATCCCGGTGTCGCTCGTCGGCGCGTTCACGCTGATGCTGATGTTCGGCTTCTCGATCAACACGTTGACGCTGCTCGCGCTCGTGCTCGCGATCGGCCTCGTCGTCGACGACGCGATCGTCGTGCTCGAGAACATCTACCGGCACATCGAGAACGGCATGGACCCGGTGCAGGCGGCGTTCCGCGGCGCGCGCGAGATCGGCTTCGCGGTCGTCGCGATGACGATCACGCTCGCCGCGGTGTATGCGCCGGTTGCGTTCATGACCGGACGCACCGGAAAGCTCTTCACCGAATTCGCGCTGACGCTCGCCGGCGCGGTGATCGTGTCCGGCTTCGTCGCGCTGACGCTGTCGCCGATGATGTGCTCGAAGCTGCTGCGCCACGAGAAGAAGCACGGCCGCGTCTACAACGCGATCGAGCGCTTTCTCGGCTGGCTGACGAACGGCTATCGGCGCGCGCTGACGACCGCGCTCGGCCTGCGCTGGGTGGTGATGCTCGCGTTCGTCGTCGTCGCCGGCACGTCGCTGGTGCTGCTGAAGGCGCTGAAGAGCGAACTCGCGCCGGTCGAGGACCGCGGCCGCGTCGTCAGCATCTTCTCGGGACCCGAGGGCGCGACGATCGACTTCATGGCGCGTTATGCGGGGCAGGTGGAAACGATCTTCGCGGGCGTGCCCGAAGTTGACCGCTACCTCGTGATCTCCGGCAACCCGACGGTGTCGCAGGGCATCTCGTTCGCCGGCTTCCGCGACTGGGCCGAGCGCGAGCGCAGCGCCGCCGATATCTCCGCCGAGCTGCGGCCGAAGCTCGCGGCGATCCCCGGTCTGCAGGCGTTCCCGGTCCTGCCCGCGGCGTTCGGCCAGAGCTCGCGCAGCCGTCCAATCAGCTTCGTGATCACGACGTCCGAGTCGTACGACGAGCTCGCGCGCCACACCGAGTCGATGCTCGACGAGATCGCGAAGCACCCCGGCTTCGTGTCGCCCGACACCGACCTCAAGCTGACGAAACCCGAACTCGCCGTCGACGTCGACCGCGACCGCGCGGCCGACCTCGGCGTGCCGGTCGACGTCATCGGGCGCACGCTCGAGACGATGCTCGGCGGCCGGCAGGTGACGCGCTACAAGAAGGACGCGGAGCAGTACGACGTGATCGTGCAGGTCGAGGCGACGAGCCGCACGGTCGCGCGCGACATCCGCGAGATCTTCGTGCGCAGCGCGGACGGCGCGATGGTGCCGCTCGCGAGCCTCGTGAAGGTCCGCGAAACCGTCAGCCCGCGCGAACTGAACCACTTCGGCCAGCGCCGCTCGGTGACGATTTCGGCGAACCTCGCGCCCGGGTTCGCGATGGGCGAGGCGCTCGCCTACCTCGAAGAGACCGCCGGGCGCGTGCTGCCGGCCGGCTACGTGATCGACTACGACGGCCAATCGCGCGAGTTCAAGACCAGTTCGGCGAGCCTCGCGCTGACCTTCGTGCTCGCGCTCGCGTTCATCTATCTCGTGCTGTCGGCGCAGTTCGAGAGCTTCCGCGACCCATTCATCATCATGCTGACGGTGCCGCTGTCGATGACTGGCGCGCTCGCCGCGCTGTACTTCACCGGCGGCACGCTGAACGTCTACAGCCAGATCGGTCTCGTCACGCTCGTCGGCCTGATCACCAAGCACGGCATCCTGATCGTCGAGTTCGCGAACCAGTTGCGCGACGACGGTGCGGCGCTGCGCGATGCGGTCATCGACGCGTCGGTGCTGCGGCTGCGGCCGATCCTGATGACGACCGGCGCGATGGTGCTCGGCTCGATTCCGCTCGCGCTCGCGACGGGAGCCGGCGCCGAGAGCCGCCAGCAGATCGGCTGGGTAATCGTCGGCGGGCTGCTGCTCGGAACCTTTTTCACCTTGTTCGTCGTGCCGACGGTCTATACGCTGCTCGCGAGCCGCGAACGGACGCGCATCGAGGAGGAAGCGCCGGCGCCGGAGGTCGCGTGAGCGCTTGCCGCCCGATGCGCTCGACGGATTTTCGGACGCGTCGCGCTCCGGTCTCGTGAGCCGACGCCGCGATCCGAATCCGCCTTCGCGCCCCGAGGTCCGATATCCGTCGCCAAAATCTTTCCCGCCCGCGTTCGGCGGTCGCCGCGTGGCTGATGGTCGCGCTCGTGCTGCTGTCGCTCGCGCACGGCGCGGGGAGCGGCGTTCCGGCGTGGCCGGCCGGGCTTGCGGCCTGGGGCGCGGGCGTCGCGCTGTGGCCGCGCCTCGACCGCAACCAGCAGCGCTTCGCGATCGTGCTTTGCGCGCTCGGCGGCGTCGCGCTGGTCGCGGCGCTCGCCCGCGGGATTCCGCCGGCGTGGGCCGGGTTGTTGACGCAGAACACCCCGCTCCTCGGCATGCTCGCCGCGGTCAGCTTCCTGCAGCTCGTCGGCATCGCCGGGGATGAGGAAGCGCGCCCGCTGCCGCGCGGGCGGCGGGCGCTGTGGCAGACCGTCGCCGGCGTTCATGTCGTCGGCGCGGTGATCAACATCTCGTCGGTGTTCATCGTCGTCGAGCGGCTCGCGCGGTCCGGGCGTTTGACCCAACGGCAGGCCATCGCGGTCGCGCGTGGTTTTCTGGCGGCGGCGCTGTGGTCGCCGTTCTTCGCCGCGATGGCGGTTGCGCTCACCTACGCGCCCGGCGCCCGCCTCGCCGACGTCGCGTTTGCCGGCGTGCCGCTCGCCGCCGCGGTGTTGTGGCTCGCGGTGCGCACGCTGCCGCAGCCGGCCGCGGGCGAACCCGCCGAGTTCACCGGCTTCCCGATGCATCCGTCCGCGCTGTGGCTACCGCTGCTGCTGACCGTCGTTGTCGGCGCCGGGCATTTCCTGCTGCCGGGCTGGTCGTCGCTCGCGATCATCAGCGGCGCCGCGCTCGCGATCGGGGCGCTGGCGGTGCTCGTCGCGAGCGGCCCGGCGGACGGCGTCGAGCGGATCGGCAACCACGTCACGCACCGCCTGCCCGCGATGGCGGGCGAGCTGATGCTGTTCCTCGCCGCCGGGGTGTTCGCGACGGGGTTGCAGGCGGTGCTGCAGCTCGATCCGTTGGCCTTGCCCTTCACCCGTTTCGGCCCACTGCAGGCGGCGGTCGTGCTCGCCGTGATGATCGCGTTCGCGGGCATCGGCGTGCATTCGGTGGTCACGATCGTCCTCGCGTCGGCGTGGCTGTCGCCGCTTTTGCCGGACCCGACGCTGCTCGCGATGATGTTCCTCGCGAGCTGGGGCATCGGGCTCGCGATCAACCCGATGGCGGGCGTGCATCTCGCGCTGCAGGGACGCTTCGGGCTCTCCGCGCATGGCCTCGCGCGCGCGAACCTGCGCTACTGCGTCGCCAGCTACCTCGCCGCCGTCGCGTGGTTCTTCGTCGTCGCGTGGTGGCGCGGCGTGCTATGAGGGGGCGAGCAGTTTCTGCGCCGCCGCGGTGACGGCTTCGGCCAGGTCGGCGCGCAGGCAGTCGAGTTCGACGAGTTCGGGCCACGTCTCGCGGAACTGTCGCTGCCACGTGAGCTGCCGCTTCGCGAGCTGACGCGTCGCGGCGATGCCTTTGAAACGCATCGCGTCGTAATCGTCGAGGCCGTCGAGACAGTCCCAGATCTGACGGTAGCCGACGCAGCGCATCGACGGCATCGTCGGGTCGAGCCGGTAGCGCGCGCGCAGCCCGCGCACCTCTTCGATCAGGCCGTCGGCGAGCATCTGGTCGAAGCGCTGCGCGATGCGCGCGTGCAACACGCCGCGGTCCGACGGCGCGAGCGCGATCGGCAGCAGCCGGGCCGGCAGCGGTTCGGCGTCGCGGCGCGCGTAGCTCTCGGCGAGGGGGCGGCCGGTCAGCCGCACGATCTCGAGCGCGCGCTGGATGCGCTGCGCGTCCGTTGCTTCGAGCCCGGCCGCGGCGGCCGGATCGAGCCGCGCGAGCTCGGCGTGCAGCGCCGGCCAGCCGAGGCGCTCCGCCGCCGCGTCGATCTCGGCGCGCAATGCCGGGTCCGCCGGCGGCAAGTCCGACAGGCCGTCGCGCAGCGCCTTGAAGTACAGCATCGTCCCGCCGGCGAGCAGCGGGATGCGGCCGCGCGCGCCGATCTCCGCGATCAGCCGCAGCGCGTCGGCGCGAAAGCGCGCGGCGGAATAGCTTTCCTCGGGCGACACGACGTCGATCAGGTGGTGCGGGCAGACGCTGCGTTCTTCCGCGGTCGGCTTGGCGGTGCCGATGTCCATCTCGCGGTAGACGAGCGCGGAATCGACGCTGACGATCTCGACCGGCAGCGCGCGGGCGAGCGCGAGCGCGGAGGCGGTTTTGCCGCTCGCGGTGGGGCCGAGCAGGAGGAGGGCGGGGGGCAGCATGCGGATGTCGGGCGCGGGAACGGCAGGGGGTGGATTGTAGCCGGGGGCGGCAGCCGCGGCGCGCGGCGCTGCTGGAACCGGACGGGCGACGCCCGCTCTGAACTCTCATGCGTTCGCATCGCCCGACCGTCCTGCTACTGATTTCGGCGCTGTGCTGCGTCGTGCTCGTCGCGACGGGCTGCAGCATGCCGACGCTCGCGTATCGCAACGCGCCGACGCTGATCAGCTGGCGCGCGGGCAGCTATTTCGACCTCGATCCGGCGCAGCGGGCCGAGTTCGAGCAGCGGCTCGAGCGGGTGCATGCGTGGCACCGGCGCGAGGAGTTGCCGCGCGTCATCGCGACGCTCCGGGAGGCGAGGCGGAGGACCGACGGCGAAGTCTCGCTCGCGGACGCGAAGTGGCTGGTCGGCGCGGTGGAGGACCACTACCGTAAGGCGGCCGCGCGCACCGTCGACGAATCGGCGGACCTGATCCCGACGCTGCGGCCGGAGCAGTTCGCGACGCTCGAGCGCAAGCTCGCGGACGTCGACGAAGAGTTCGTCGAGGAATGGATCGACGCGTCGCCCGAGGAGATTCGCGACGCGCGTATCGAACGTGCCACGAAGCGTGCGGAGGAGTGGCTGGGCCGCCTCGATCCGGCCCAACGCACATGGCTGCGGTCGCGGCTCGACGAAATCCCGATCGACTACCGCGCGGCGCGCGCCGACCGGCTGCGGCGCCAGGCGGAATTCCTCGCGCTGTTACGCGGTGACGCGACGGCGACGCGCACGCGGATGGACAGCACCGCGGTGGTCGCACCGCTGAAGCGCTGGGTGGTCGATTGGGACCACGGCCGAAGTCCCGGCGAGCTCGCGCGGGTCGCCCGGCTGATCCGCGATTACAGCGCGCTCTATGTCGAACTCATCAACGGCGCGACGCAGGAACAGCGGGACCATTTGCGGGGGCAGGTGGACGCGTACATCGACGCGCTGTCGAAACAAATGCCCTAGCCGGCGCACATGGCGATAAAATTCTAACGTCATGTTTTGCGCCGCGCCGTCACCGATGATCCCGCTCGTTTTGCATGTCTTCGTGCTTCTCCGGGGTGGGCGGACCTTCGTGCCCGCTGCGGCCCGCGCAGCGTATGGTTCGGCGTTGGCGCGACGCCTGCCGGCCGTCCTCTTCGCCGCGTTCGTGCTCGGGTCGGCGCCGGTGGCGCGGGGCGAGCCGCCGTCCGTGCCCGCCCCGACCCTCGCCGCGGTGTATCGCGACGAAATCGATCCGGCGGCGTACTGGGTCAGCGAGAAGCTCGACGGCGTGCGGGCGTTGTGGGACGGACGGGTGCTGCGCTTTCGCAGCGGGCTCGCGATCGCGGCCCCGCCATGGTTCGTCGCAGGCTTGCCGCGACAGGCGCTCGACGGCGAGCTGTGGATCGCGCGCGGCGCGTTCGAGCGGCTGTCGGGCGTCGTGCGCAAGCGCGAGCCGGTCGACGCGGAATGGCGGCAGGTGCGTTATATGGTGTTCGAGCTGCCGCAGGCGCCGGGGAGCTTCACCGAACGGCGCGCGGCCATCGCGTCGATCGCCGCGCGCGGGCCGGCGTGGCTGCAGGCGGTCGAACAGTTCCGCGTCGCCGACCGGGAGGCGCTGCGCCGCCGGCTCGATGACGTCGTCGCAGCCGGCGGCGAAGGGCTGATGCTCCATCGCGCGGACGCGAAGTGGGTCGCGGGCCGCAGCGACGTCCTCCTGAAACTGACGCCGTGGCTCGACGCGGAAGCGCGGGTCGTCGCGCATCGGCCCGGGAAGGGGCGGCTGAAGGGGATGCTGGGCGCGCTCGAAGTCGAGTCGCCCGACGGGAAGCGTTTCCGCATCGGCACCGGTTTCACCGACCGGCAGCGCCGCGATCCGCCGGCGATCGGCGCGACGGTGACGTACCGCTACCGCGAGCTCACCGCAAAGGGAATGCCGCGCTTTCCGCGCTTCCTCCGGGTGCGCGACCTGCCTTGATCGGTCCCGCTGCGGTCACGCCCGCGGCGCCGCGGCGGACCTTGGCGCAGTTGCTCCGGCATCCCGGGGTTCTGCGCCGTCGCTTTTCGGCGGCTTCCGCGACCTGCCGGCCGCGGGGGCGTGAACTACTTCCTCCGTGGCGGCCGGCGTCGTTCCGGCCGCTGCCTCAGCCGGTATAATTCCCAGGTTTCGCGTCATTCGGATCGATCCGGAGCAGCTATGGTTTCAGAAGCAGGTTCGAGCCGGATCACGGCCGGGGCGGGCGGGCCGGCGCGGACGGGGGCCGGTATACAGCGCCGCCCGGCGCTCGGGATACTCGGCGCCGTCGCGCTCGCAGCGGGCCTGTCCGGCCCCGCGGGGGCGGCCGAAAAGCCGTTGTGGGAACTCGGCGCCGGCGTCGGCGTGCTGCATTTCCCCGCGTACCGCGGCTCGGACGAGAGCCGCCAGTGGGTGCTGCCGGTGCCGTACGTGATCTATCGCGGCGACTTCCTGAAGGCGGACCGGAAAGGCATCCGCGGGACCTTCTTCGACAGCGAACGCGCCGAACTCAGCCTCAGCCTTGCGGCCTCCCCGCCCGCCAGCAGCGACGACGTCGAGGCGCGCGACGGGATGCCGGACCTGAAGCCGACCGTCGAGATCGGACCGTCGCTGGACGTCGAGCTGTGGGAGTCGAGCGACGAGCGGCACCGGCTCGGCGTGCGTCTGCCGCTGCGGGTCGGCGTCACGCTCGAGAGCAGTCCGCGCTCGACCGGCTGGCAATTCACGCCCCAGCTCAACTTCGACTGGCGCAATCCGGCCGATCTTGCCGGCTGGACGCTCGGGCTCGTCGCCGGCCCGATCTTCGGCGACCGGCGCCAGCACCGTTACTTTTACGAAGTCGCCCCGCGATTCGCCAGACCGGGGCGACCGGAGTACGAGGCGCACGGCGGCTACGCGGGCACACAGTTTCTCGCGGCGCTGTGGAAGCGTTATCCATCCTGGTGGATCGGCGGCTTCGTGCGTTACGACAACCTCGCGGGAGCCACCTTCGTCGACAGTCCGCTCGTGAAGACCCGGCACTACTTCGCCGCCGGTTTCGCCGTGACCTGGCTGATCGGAGAATCCTCGCGGCGCGTCGAGACCGACGATGTCGAATAAGCGCCCGGCGCTCGCGGGACGCCTGCGCACCCTGTACGAATACGTGCTGCTGTATGCCGGTCTCGGCTACCTCGGCGCGATGTGCCTCGCCTGGACGCCGTTCGCGATCGTGCTGCATCCGCTGCTACCGGCCGCGCGCGCGCGCCGCCTCGGCCGCCTCGTGATCACGATGGCGTTTCGCAGTTACACCCGCTTCCTCACCCGCATCGGCGCGTGCCGCTTCGATCTCGAAGCGCTCGATGCGCTTCGCGCGGAAGGGCCGCTGATCCTCGCGCCGAACCATCCCTGCCTGCTCGACGCGGTGATGGTGATTTCGCGGCTGCCGAACGTCGCGTGCATCCTGAAAGCCGGTCTGATGGACAACGTCTTTCTCGGCGCCGGCGCGCGTCTCGCCCGTTACATCCGCAACGATTCGCCGCTGCGGATGGTGATGAGCGCGAACGCCGACCTCGCCGCCGGCAGCCATCTGCTGATCTTTCCGGAAGGCACGCGCACGGTGCGGCGGCCGGTCAATCCGATGATGAGCAGCGTCGGCCTGATCGCGCGCCGCGCGAAGGTGCCGGTGCAGACGATCTTCATCGAGACGCGCTCGCCTTACCTGTGCAAGGGCTGGCCGCTGTTCCGCAAGCCGGAAATGCCCGTCACCTACCGCGTGCGGCTCGGCAAGCGCTTCGACCCGCCGCGCGACGTGCAGGGCTTCATGCGCGAGCTGGAAAGCTATTTCGCGCGCGAGCTCATCGACGCGGACCTGCCCGACCTGCCGGTGCAGGCCCGTGTGACGCCGTCGTCCGTGACCGCGTAAGCGAAGCGCCGATCCGATGAACACGGCCTATCCGGCGACGACGCACCTGCTGCTGATCCCGAGCTACAATCCGGGGCCGAAGGTGTACCAGACGGTGCACGAGGCGCGCCAGCAGTGGATGCCCGTGTGGGTCGTCGTCGACGGCAGTACCGACGGCACGGCGGAAGGCTTGCAAGCGCTCGCCGAGAGCGACCCCGGCCTGCGCGTGATCGTGCTGCCCCAGAACGTCGGCAAGGGCGCCGCGGTGCTCCACGGCATCGAACTCGCCGCCGCCGAAGGCTTCACTCACGTGCTGACGATGGATTCGGACGGACAGCATCCGGCCGACCTGATCCCGCAATTCATGGCCGCTTCGGTCGCGCGCCCCGACGCGATGGTGCTCGGGTTGCCCGTTTTCGACGCGAGCGCGCCGGCATTGCGGGTTCGCGGGCGCAAGGTGTCGAACTGGTGGGCGAACCTCGAGACGCTGTGGATGGGCATCGGCGACTCGCTGTTCGGCTTCCGCGTCTATCCGATCCTGCCGCTGATCCGCGTGATGCGCGGCCAGCGCTGGATGCGGCGCTTCGACTTCGACCCGGAGGCGGTGGTCCGCATGGGCTGGCAGGGCGTGCCGCCGGTGAATCTTCCCGCGCCGGTGCGGTATTTCCGCGCCGACGAAGGCGGGGTGTCGCACTTCAACTACGCGCGCGACAACCTGCTGCTGACGTGGATGCACACGCGGCTTTTCTTCGGCTTTCTCGCGCGGTTGCCGCTGCTCGCGGCGCGCCGCCTCGTCAGATCATCCCGCCGTTGATCGAAATGACCTGGCCGCTGATGTAGGCCGCGCGGTCCGACGCGAGAAAGCCAACGAGGTCGGCGACTTCGTCGGGGCGCCCGGCGCGCTTCATCGGCACGAGGCGCGCGACCGCGGCGGCATCGAACGCGCCGGCGCTCATCGTCGTGTCGATGATCCCCGGCGCGACGACGTTCACGGTGATCCCGCGGCTCGCGAGCTCCTGCGACAGCGATTTGCTCGCCGAATGCAGCGCGCCCTTCGCGGCGGCATAGTTCGCCTGGCCGCGGTTGCCGGTGATCGCCGCGACCGAGGAAATCGTGATGATGCGGCCCCAGCGCGTGCGGATCATCGGCATCGTCAGCGGCTGCGTGACGTTGAAGAAGCCGTTCAGCGACACGTCGATGACGTGTTGCCACTGCTCCGGCCGCATCCCCGGGAACACCGCGTCGTCGTGGATGCCGGCGTTGTTCACGAGGATCTGGATCGGCGCGCCGGCGAGCAGCGTCGCCAGCGCGGCGGACGTCGCCGCGGCGTCGGTGACGTCGAACGCGAGCGCGGTGGCGCTGCCGCCGGCCGCGGTGATCTCGGCCGCGAGCGCGGCGGCGTGATCGAGATTGCGGTTCGCGTGGATGACCACGTGGCAGCCGTCGGCGGCGAGACGGCGGCAGATCGCGGCGCCGATGCCGCCGCTGCCGCCGGTGACGAGGGCGTGTTTCAAGGCCGGCTCCCGGGCATCGCGTTCGGGCGCGCGTCGGCTTTGAGGACTACCGCGGCGCGTCCGGAGACGAGCGGTTTGCCCGCGGCCTCGACCGCGAAGGTGTAGAGAATGCTGTGATCGTCGCCGGTGACGCGCTCGGCGCGGATGTCGAGGTCGTCGGTGACCGTGTCGAGGCGCCCGACGTGAAGCGTCACGCTGCGCACGCTCGCGAGGTAGCCGACGCGCGGCGCGCCCGTGGCGGACGCGAGCAGCGCGCCGTGCAGGGCCATCGCCTGTGCGGCGTACTCGATTCCGCTCGTCGCCGGCAGGCCCGACGGAGCGCGCAGCGGATTGTCGGCGTCGCGGTGGCTCGACGCTCGGCACCGGATCGTGCCTTCGTCCCACTCCAGTACGCGATCGAGCAGGCACATCCGCCCCTGGTGCGGAATCCGCGCGGCGATCGCGTCGCGCGTGAGTGTTTGCGGCGGGAAGCTCATGCGCTGAAATCGACCGCGAGCCGGGCGTGGTCGAGATAGTCGAGCACGACGCGGCGGGTTTCGCGACGCGCGATCGCGCCGAGCAGCGGCAGGCTGCGCGCGGCCGGAATCGAGCGGCGCAGCGCATCGAGCGCGGGATCGGCCAGTGCGTCGGCGCCGTCGTCGGTAAGTGTTGCCGAGATGCGGCCCAAAGACGCCGGCCCCGGTTCCGGCGTCAGCAGCAGCGCCGCGCCGAACGCGTCCGGCACCGGGCGGGTCGCGAACAGCGGCTCGGGGTAATCGGCGTCGTACGCGATCAGCAAACAGGGGATGCGGTCGACCGCGACCTGGGCGAGTGCTTCGAGGAGGCCCGCGCCGAAGCTGCCGTCGTACGCACAGAGCACCGCCGACGGCGCGGTCGCGCCGGTCGCGATGCTCCAGTACCCGGCCGCGGCGTTGTGCACCGAGTTGTGGAAGCGGGTCGGCGAGATCTGGCGGTCGTCGGACGCGAGCGTCTCGCACAGGTGATGGCAGTTGTAGCCGTCCCCGCCGGAGGATGCGAACACGGTCGCGAGCTCCGCGGCGTTCGCGTGCGCCGACGCGACGGCTTCGAGGCCGATGCTCAACGCGAGCTTGACGACGCGAACCGAACGGCGGCGCTCGGCTGCGGGGAGCAGCTCGGGTGCGACCAACACCGTCTTTTCGCGGGACCACGACGCGCGGCCGGCGAGGATCGCCGCGGCGGCCGGCCAGTCCGGCAGGCCGGGGCCGAGGACGCCGATGCCGGTGACGAACGCGGAGGGAGAGGGACGGACCGAACGGGTCATTTCGCGCTGCCGAGAATCAGGCTGCAGTTCGTGCCGCCGAAGCCGAACGAGTTGCTCAACACGCGCCGCACGGGGGCCGACCGCGTCGCGAGGAGGTAATCGAGCCCCGGTTCGGGAACGTGCGTGTTCACGCCGGCGGGGAGAAAGCCGCCGCGCAGCGCGAGTGCCGCGATGACCGCTTCGACCCCGCCCGCCGCGCCGAGCGTGTGGCCGGTGGCGCCTTTCGTCGAGCTGCATGGCGTCGCCGCGCCGAACAGCGCGGTGACCGCTTTCGTCTCGGCCGCGTCGTTGCTCGGTGTCGCGGTGCCGTGAAGGTTGATGTAGTCGATGTCGCCCGCCGCGAGGCTCGCCGCCGCGAGGGCCGCCTCCATCGCCCGCCGCGCGCCGAGGCCTTCCGGGTGCGGGGACGACATATGGTAGGCGTCGCTCGATTCGCCGACGCCGAGCAGCAGGGTCGCGTCGTCGCCGAGGGCGCGCGCGGTGTCCGGCATCCGTTCGAGCAGCGCGAACGCCGCGGCTTCGCCGATCGAGATGCCGTCGCGCTCGCGGTCGAACGGGCGGCAGGCCCGCGCGGAAGTGAGCTCGAGCGAGTTGAAGCCGTACAGCGTCGTCAGGCACAGCGAATCGACGCCGCCGACGACCGCCGCGTCGATCAGGCCGGCGGCGATCATCCGGCCGGCGGACGCGAACACTTTCGCGCTCGATGAGCAGGCCGACGACACCGCGACCGCGGGGCCGCCGAGTTCGAAAAACGCGCGGACGAAGTCGGCGACCGAATACGGGTTGTGCGTTTCCGCGTAGCGGAAATCCGCGGGGAGCGCGCCGGTCACCGGGTCGCGGCGCCGATAGGCGAGTTCGGTCTGGAGAATGCCGGCCGTGCTCGTGCCGAGGAAGATGCCGACCCGTTCCCGGCCGAAGCGTTCGACCGCGTCACGCACCGCGGCGGCGAAGCCGTCCTGCTCCAGGCCGAGCAGCGCGAGGCGGTTGTTGCGGCAGTCGAAGGCCCCCAAGGCCGGCGGCAACACGACATCGTCGACGCCCTCGACTTCGCCGATCCAGGTGTCGAGTTCGACGGTCTCGAAGTCGCATGGTTTCAGGCCGGAACGTCCGGCGAGCAACGCGTCGCACAGCGGCTCCAGCCCCCGGCCGAGACAGGTCGTGGCGGTGTAGCGGGAGATCAGCAGCGGGGTCACGGCGCCTCGGAAATGCATGAAAAGGCGGCATTTTAGCAAACGGTGCGCGCCGCCCGGCGTCGGAGATGCAACCGTTGGGGGGAGTCCGTCACGGCGCCAGGGCGCCCGCGTCGGCAGGCCGCCCGACGGGAGGGGCCCGATTCGCGGCCCGCGCGGGACTCGCGCGGCGAATCTCCTATGCGGGCAACTGCGCGACCAGCATCACATTTGCAAACGGTTTCCCGTGGCTCATCGGCACCGCGCGCACCGAGAACCCGAGCCGTTCGAGAAGCGCGGTCCAGTCTCGCAGCGGCCGGCAATACATCGTCGGCAGGCGGTGTCCGCGCACGAACGTGACGCACAGGTCGACCGCGTTGCCGACCCGGAAGCGCCAGCCGCCGTCCGCGTCGCCGACCCGCGTGATGAGGCGCCCGCCGCGGGGCAGCGCGTCGCGCACGCGGCGCAGTACGTCCTCCTGCTCGTCGTACCCGAGGTAATGCAGCACGTCGAGGATCGTGACGGCATCGACCTGTCCGAAATCGACTTCACGGATGTCGCCGCGGACGATCTCGACCTGGGGATGATCGTCGCCGAGCGCGCGGTGCGCGCGCGCGACGTCGAGCGGCATCAGCTCGACACCGCGCAAGTGCGCGATGCGCGGCGGCACCGCCCAGTCGTGCGGCCAGTGCCCGGCGTCATACAGCTTGCGTGCGGCGAGCAGCCACGACGCGAACACCGCCTGACCGCAGCCGAGGTCGAGAACGCGCGCGTCGGACGGCAGCAGCCCGTGCTGCAGCAGGTGGCGAAAGATCGGATCGCCGCCGAGCTTGCCGCGCGCGAAGTGGTAGGCGAAGCGCCCCGCGCGGCGGTAGGCGTGAGTCGCGCGGTCGAGGAGGGTGGGGACGAAGGAATCGGTCATGTTCGGGCGGCGTCGAGAGTGACCGGCGTCAGGCCGGCCTGTTTGATCGAGGCGAGCAGCAGCGGCAGTGCGTCGAGGATGACCGGCCGGCCCTGCGGCGAGCGCGCGGCGTTGCCGTCGTGCAGCAGCAGGATGTCGCCGGCCGCGAGATTCTTCTGCAGGATGCCGGCGACCGCCGCGGCGTCGCCGTTGCGCGTGTCGTAGCCGCGCCGCGTCCACGCGGCGAGCTGCAGGTCGAGGCGCGCGAGCACCGGTTCGAGGAAGGGATTGCGCAGCCCGGCGGGGGCGCGGAAGAAGCGCGGCGTGACCCCGCACGCGTCCGCGATCGTCGCTTGGGCAGCGCGGATCTCGCGTTCGAGCCAGCGCGGCCCGTGCAGCGAGAACGTCTCGAAGTGCCGCTCGCTGTGGTTCTCGATGCCGTGGCCGCGCGTGATGATCGCGCGGGCGAGCGCCGGGTGGCGGCGGACACGGTCACCGATCACGAAGAAGGTCGCGCGGACGCAATGTGTGTCGAGGAGGTCGAGCACCTTCGGCGTGACGTCCGGGTCCGGCCCGTCGTCGATCGTCAGCGCGATTTCGCCGCGTGCGGCGGCAGTGGGCGGAAGCCGCATCCAGTTCGGGCCGAGGAGCCGGCTTCGCGGCCAGAGACCCGCTGCCGTGAGCGCGCCGTGATTCACGGCGAGCGCGCCGACAACCCACGGCCACGCTTCGGGCCGCAGCAGCAGGCCCGCCGCCGCCGCAGCGTGCAGCGCGGCGGAGACGCGGATCAGCGGGGTCGGCTTCCACGGACGCGGCATCGGGCTCACCGTCCGGATGCCGACAACGGCGTCGCGCTCCGCGGCTCGGCGCTGCGGCGATCCGCCCGCCCGCCGGCGAGGATCGCCGAGAACAGCAGCGCGAGCACCGCGCCCGGGCCGACCGTGCCGCCGATCGCCTGCAGCACCGGCACCGACGAAAACGCGAGCACGCCGAAGCCGACGACGGTCGTCAGGTTCGCGAACAGCATCGACGCGAGGGTGCGCGGCGACGGCCGCGCGAACGCGTCGGCGCTGTCGAAGAACAGCGCGTAATTCGAGCCGACCGCGACGATCAGCAGCAGGCCGACGAGATGCAGGATCGTCAGCGCGACGCCGGCGAGCACGAGTCCGGCGACGACGACGAGGACCGCCGCGACGAGCGGCGCGAGGACGCGCAGCACGCGGCGCACCGAGCGCAGCGCGACGCCGAGCAGCACGACGACGGCCGCGACGCCGGCGAGTGCGAGCAGGACCGCTTCGCGCAGATAGTCCGCGTACAGCCGGTCCGATTCGCCCTTCATGTCGATGAGGAGCGCCGGTGCGGACGCGAGCGACCCGAGCGCGGCGCGCACCTTTGCGACGTCGAGCTCGTGGGCGTGAGGTCCGGCCGCCGGTGCGCGCAGCGGCAGCAGCGCGGTCCAGCGGTCGCGCTGGGCGACGAGCAGCGAGTCGACTGCGAGCGCGAAGCTCGTGCCATCGAGGTCGGCGCGGGTCAGCAGCGGGGCCGCGCGCGCGGCCGCGACGTCGGAGACGAAAGGCGCGAGCCGCCCCGGCTGCAGCGGCAGGCCGGCGGTCGCCGCGTCGAGACGGTCGGCGAGCTCGCCAGGTTCGGGCAGGCTCGCGCGCCGCGCCTGCTGGACCGCTTGCGCCGGAAGAAAGCGCGCGGGACTCTCGAAGCCGCCGATCGCGCCGTCGGCGACGAGCGGCTGCAGCCCTTGCCCGACCGCGTCGGCCGCGTTCAGTGCGGCCTCCCGGTCGCCGCCGGTGACGACGACCAGGTAGCGGACGTCGGGCGCGCCGAGGTCGGCGCGCAGCGCGGCGTCGAGCGCCTGCTCCCCGGCCGGCACCGGACTCAGCGCCGCAAGTTCGTGATTCCAGACGCCGTCGCGGTGCAGCGGGATCACGACCGCGGCGGCGAGCGCGAGCGCGAGCACCGCCCCACGCAGCCGGCCGGCGGCGTCGATGAGCGACTGGAGACGCTCGCCGAGCGGGCTCACGTCGCGGATGCGGAACCCCGGCGGCACGAGATGGGGTAGCACGAAGCGCGTCGTGGCGGCGGCGGCGACTAGGCCGGCGACCGAGTACAGCCCGAGCTGCGCGAGGCCGGGAAATCCCGAGAACATCAACGCGGCGAAACCGCCGATCGACGTCAGCACGCCGAGCCGGATCGTGCGCCACAGCGCCGCGCCCCCGTTGTTCCGCCGGTCCCCGGCCTCGTCGGCGTGCCCGGACTGCACGAACAGGTAGATCGCGTAGTCGACCGCTTCGCCGATCAGCGTCGTGCCGAAGCCGAGCGTGACCCCGTGCACGACGTCATGACCGAGGCTGACCGCGACGAGGCCGGCCAAGGCGCCGGACACGACCGGCAGCAGTCCGAGCGCGAGCGCAGTCGCCGAGCGATAGACGAAGAGCAGCAGCGCGACGATCAGCGCCGTCGACACGAGCGCGAGGCGCAGGACCTCGCCTTCGATCGCCGCGCGCGAGGCGACCGCGAACTTGCCCGGGCCCGACAGCAGGAGGTGCATGTCGGCGGCGGAAGCCGGCGCGTCGGCGACCGCGTGCGCGAACGCGCGCTCAATCGTCGCGATCGCGTCCTGCTGGCGATCGAGGTCCGAGCCGGCCGCCGCGGTCTGCGCGAGCAGCAGTGCGCGCTGCCCGTCGGGCGACGCCCAGGTGCCGTCGAAGCTCGCCGGCCGCCGGCCGGCGTCGAGCGCTTCGAGAAGCACCACGGTTTCGCCGGTCGGGTCGCGCGGCAGCAGCGATTTCGTCAGCAAGCCGAGCGGGGATGCGAGCAGATCGATCGATTCGCCGATCGCCTCGTGCAGGCCCTCGACGGTGAAGCGCTGCGGCGACACCGCGGGGCTCAGCAGGTAGCGGTTTTCGAACAGCAGCTGGCGATCGCGCTCGCGATGGACCGGCTCGCCGTTCTCGACGACGCCGAACGCGGGGTCCGACCGCAGGCTGCGGGCCAGCGCGCGCGAGACGTCGGCCCGCGCTTTCGCGTCGCCGCCTTCGATGCCGATCAGCAACAGCCGCGACACCATTCCATCCTTCAACTGATCGACGAGGACCTGCTGCTCGGCGGTCGGCGTGCGCGGCAGGAAGGCCGAGAGGTCGCTCGTGAAGCGGGTCTCGCCGATCACCGCGACGCACGCGGCGACGAACGCGAGCCACGCGATCAGCGCGACCGAAAAGCGCCGCGTCATCGGAGCGCCGCCGCGGCGATCCGCATCACCGAACGGTCGCCGTCGGCCTGCAGGATCTCGATCTCGCCGAGCTGCGCACGGCTGCCGGTGATCGAGATGCGCGAGACGACTTCGGCCATCGCCGGGTCGCGCGGCAGGAGCGTCAGCTTCCACCGCTCGGCCGTCCCGCCGAGCGTCAGCGCATAGGTGCGTTCGAGCGTCCCGCGATCGCCAGCGAGCGTCGCGCGGATGCTGTCGACGAAGGCCGCGGCTTCGCGGTAATCGGAGAGCTTGACGACATGCCGGCGCTCGCCGCGCGTGACCGTCAGCGTGTCGCCTTCGAGCACGAGCGACTCCGGGCGGGGCTTCAGCGTGATCTTCTCGAGGCGGTCGGGCGCGCGAAAACGCAGTTCCCCCGACGACTCGACCGGCGCGTCCAGCACCGCGAGATACTTGCGCTCGGTGAAGGTCGCGCGCCCCTCGGCCTGTCTGCCGAGCATCGACATCAGACGTTCGACGTTCCACGCGTCGGCGGCAAGCGTCGGGATGGCGTGAAGCAGTCCGGGTGTCACGAGCACGGACAGAAGCAGCAGTCGGAAAAATCCGGCTCGGGTCACGGGAAGCTCCGCAGGGGACGATCAGGCGTCGCCGCTTTTTGCGGACTGCCAGAAGTCGAAGAAATTGAACCAGTTGTACGGCGCGCTGCGGCCGTAATGGGCGAGCCGCGCGGCGTAGCGTTCGATCGCGTCGCGTTGCGCGGCCGCCCGCGTCTCGCGCGTGACCGCCGTGAAATCGGCGAGCCGCTCGAAGTGGATGTCGTAGCGGTTGCCGCCGCGGTACAGGCCGACCATCAGGATCACCGGGCGTTTGAGCATCGCCGCGATGCGCCACGGGCCCGCCGGAAAGTCGGCCGGCTCGCCGAGAAAATCCACCCGCTGCAGGCCATCCTGCGCGAGGCTGCGGTCGCCGAGCATGCCGACGAGCGCGCCGTCGTCGAGGCGCTCCTTCACTTGCAGCATCGAATCGATACGGCCGAGCGGGATGATGTCATGGCGCGCCGCCGGATTGATCGCGGCGAGCGTGTCGTTGATCTTGCGCGCGTTCTCCTCGTACATGACCATCGCGACGCGCAGGCCCGGCTGCTGCCGTCCGACCGCGCGAACGACCTCGAAGCTGCCCATATGCGCGCCCATCAGGAACACGCCTTCGCCGCGCGCGACGATGTCGGTGACGAGTTCTGCACCGTGGACGCGGATGTCGAAGAGATCGAAACGGTCGTTGATCAGATAGACGCGGTCGTGGATCGTCGACGCGAAGCTGTGGAAATGCCCGAAGACCTCCCGCACGGCCGGCTCGCGGCCGAGCGCGCGCCCGAGCCACGCACGCGACGCGCGCCGTGCGGACGGGGTGAAAAGCAGGAAGTACGCGGCGATCAACCACAGCACGATGCGCCCGACACGCCGTCCCAACCGCAGCGAAATCCATGTCATCAGCCGCAGCGTCGCGTAGTTGCTGCGCTCGGGGCGCCGCGCCCATTCCGCATCGACCGCGACCCCGTCATCGTCGCGGCGCCCGGACGACGAAGATAGATGCGTCATGCCTGCGACGCCCGCAGCGAGCCGGTCGCGACCGGCCAGTCGCCGTCGAGGATGTCGAAACGCCAGGGCCCGCCCGGTTGGCCGGCGAGCCGGATCGACAGCTTCGTTCCGGGGCCGACCGGGCGCAGGAACTTCGCCGACGCGATCTCGCAAGCGGGCAACGGATCGCCGAGGACTTCGCCGAGCGTCTGCACGGCCCAGCCGAGCAGCACGACGCCGGGCAGGATCGGCCGGCCCGGGAAATGTCCGGCGAACGCCGGGTGATCGGCGGCGACGCTGACTTCGCGTTCGTGGATCATTCGCCTGTTCCGCCCCGGCGCTGCAGGTCTTCGAGCGCGCTGCGCGTGAGCTTTCCGGTCGCGTTGCGCGGCAGCGCGTCGACGAACACGAGCGGACGCGGCAGGAACAGCGGGTCGATGCGTTCGCGCAGGGCCTGCAGCAAGTCCGCGCGGTCGAGTCCGGGCGCGACGACGACCGCCGACAGGCGCGCGACGCCGTCCGCCGGTTCGTCGTCCGGCGTGAAGAAACTGCCGTCCTGCACGCCGGGAATCGCGTTGAGTTGGTGGTTCAGATAGCCGAGCGAGCTGCGCTTTCCGGCGATATTCACGAGGTCGGCCGAGCGGCCGTGCAGCAGGAAGCGTTCGTCGGCCGTCGGCTCGATGACGTCGCTGAGCGCGATCCGTTGCTCGACATGGCCGCCGTGCGCCCAGACCCGCCCGTCCTCGAGCGTCAGGCAGACGTCGCGGAAGAGCCGCCACTCCGCGGTATGCGCGGTGCGGCGCGTCGCCGTCTGGCCGGTTTCGGTGCAGCCGTAAATTTCGACGAGCGGGCACTGCAGCCGCGATTCGATTTCGACCGCGAGGTTGCCCGACAGCGGCGCCGTCGCCGACACGACGAGGTCGGCGCGCGGCAGCGGCAGGTCGGCCGCGAGCAGCGTGCGCAGGTGGAACGGCGTCGACACGAGTACGCGCGGGTGCGGCACGACGTCGAGCGCCGCCGCGATGTCGGCTGGGTAGAAGGGGCGCCCGGCCCAGAACGCGCCGCCGCTCAGCAGCGCGAGCAGCACCGTCGACTCGAAGCCGTACATGTGCTGCGGCGGGACCGTCCCGACCAGGGTATGCGGGCAATCGCTCGAGAGCCCGAGGCGGTCGGCCTCGGCGGCGATATTGCGCACTAGCGCGCCCCAGGTCTTGCCGTGCGGCAACGGAACGCCGGTCGATCCCGACGTGAAGACCCACGCGACGAGACGGTCCGGGGCGACCCGCGGGATTTCGCCGGTGTGGACCGCCGCCGCAAGCGCCGGGTAACGGAACTGCGGCAGATCGATGTCGCACGGCAGGGTATCGGTCAGGCAGAACGCGTCGGGTGCGAACGCGACGAGTTGGCGGACCGCTTCGGGCGTATGCGTCGACGGCAGCAGATTCACCTTGCCGGCGAGGAGGCCGGCGACGAGTCCGACGGTGAAGCGGTAGCGGTCGGTACAGACGTTCAGCAGGTGTCCGCCCGGCGGCATCATCGCCGCGACGCGGTGTACGTCTGCGAGAAAGTGCCCGACCGTGATGCGCTCGCCGTCGCGCCACGCGAGCGCGGCGTCGAGCGAGGCGTGGGCGAGCAGCGGTGCGGAAGTCGGCGTCGTCATCGTTCGGCGGCCCCCGTCGGCGTCGAGATCGAGAACGATGCGGGCACGCGGGCGGCGGTGTCTGACGATTTCCGGTACGCGCGCAGCGCGTCGAGGATCGAGCCGCGGTCTTCGCGCGACAGCACGCGGCAGCGCACGGCGTATTCGGTGACGAACATGAGTGTGACGAGCGGAATCGTCAGCAGGTTCGCGAACGTCGACCACGCGGCGAGCGGGCCGAACGCGAACAGCGCGACCGACGCGACGGTGGTCAAACCGAAGAACGAAGTCCAGGCGATCGTGACCTGCCGCGTGTAGCGGGCGAGCGCATCGCTGGGCCGGCCATGGGTCATCTCGGCGATGCGGGTGCACATCGGAAGGTGGCCGTCGCCGAGCGTGCGGCCGAACGCGATGCACAGCAGGCCGTTGGTGCCGGCGTGCTGGACGAAGTACATCCAGCCGACGTTCTGCGCGAGCACCGGCCAGACCAGCGCGAGCGCGACGGCGGCGACCCCGAGCAGCGCGAGGAGAGCCGTTCGGCGGGGCGAGCGCCACGCGAAGCCCGCGGCGATGAGCGCGAAAGGCGCGAGGCCGAGCAGCGCGCCCCACGAAGACGCGTCGACGAGTGCGGTGGTGTAATGCGCGGCGGCGGCCCACGCGACGACGAGCACGACGACCGCCACGCGGCGTGCTGCGCGCGCGAAATACGGCTTCATTGTGTGCGGTTGGCGGCGATGTACTCGGTGAGGCTGCGCAGCGAGCTGAAGATGCGGACGTTGTCCTCGTTGTCCGCGCGCAGCTGGAAGCCGTAGCGTTTCGATACGACGAGCGCCACCTCGAGGATGTCGATCGAATCGAGGCCGAGGCCCTCGCCGAACAGCGAATCGTCGGGCGGAATCGAAGCCGGTTCCAGGTCGAGGTTCAGCGCCTCGACGATCAGGGCAGCGACTTCCAGCTGCAGGGCATCGGTATTGCCCGGGGCCGGGGAGGCAGCAGTGTCTTTCATGAATGGCGTGGTGAATGAGGTTTGTGATCGGGCCGCGGAGCGCTTCGCCGGCGCGCCTCGGACGGGCGCTTCACGTCGCCCTCGGACCGCTGCACGATTTGCGTCGGGAAGCCGACTCGCCGCAGCGGCGAGCCCGGCATTTTAGCGAAAAGACGCCTTCACGGGCAGAAGGCGCAAATCACGGAAGGCGCGAAAAACCCGCGACGCTGCGGCCGCCCGGCGGGTCAGCCGCACACCGCGGCGAGCACGAGCTGTCGCTCGATCTTCGCGCGCTCGAGCACCGCGACCATCTCGGACCGGTCGACGCCGGCCGTCGACGTGTCGAGCAGCGCGGGCCGGCGCTGGATACCGAGGAGCGTTTCGAACGGGTTCGGTGTCTCGGCCGCCAGCGAAGCCACGAAGACGAGGTCGGCGAGGGTCGCCGGCGGCCAGGTGCCGCCGTACGGGTTGTCGTAGTCGAACGCGTCGAGAATGATGTCGGGGAGTTCGAAAACTTCCAGAATCGCGCGGGCGACCGGATCGCTCCAGGTCGACACGAATTCGGCGAAGCGGTCGAGGTTATTCTGCAGCGCCGGGTAATCGGCGGCGCGTGCGACGAGGAAAAACTGGCCGATGTCGATCATCATGCCGCTGAACATCGCGGTGTCCGGATTAACGATTTTCAGCTGCCGCGCGAGCGCGTAGGCCCATGCGGCGACATCGACCGAATGCATCCACAGGCCCGACGCGACGAGGCGCAGGTTACGCGACCGATGGTCGGCGGCGAGCTGCTCGGCGGCGACCGCGAACGCGAGGCAGCGCAGCGCCGACAGCCCGATGCGCCCGACCGCGTCCTGGACGTTCGTCGTCGGCGAGCCGTAGGGATTCAGCGCGACCGCGTTCGCCATGCGGACAACTTTCGCCGCGAGGACGGGCTCGGCCTTAACGACGTTCGCGATCTCGTCGAGCGTCGAGGCCGCACTGTCGGCGAGGCGCTTGATCCGCAACGATACGTCGAGCGACGTGGGGAAGCTCAGCTGTCCCCTGTCGAGTTCCTGCTCGATGCGCTCGCCGAACGCGAGCGCCTGGGCTTCGAAGTCGTGCATGTCTGTCCCCGATGGATCCGTCTGAAAGGAGTTTAGCGCGCCGCGCGAAGCGCCGGAGAACGCGTGGCTTTCGCGCGGATCAGTCGTTGTGCGCCAGGATGGCCTTGCCGTTCTCGAGCTTCTCGATCTGCGCGAGCGTGGCGACCGGAACGCCGAGCTGCTCCATCAGTTCGTGGCCTTTCTTGAACCGCTTCTCGACGATGAAGCCCGCTCCGAGGACTTCCGCGCCGGCTTCGCGCGCCATTTCAATCAGCGCGTGCGCCGTGCGGCCGTTCGACAGGAAGTCGTCGATGACGACGACGCGGCTGCCTTGCGGGATGTAGCGCTGCGACAGGACGAGCTTCGTGTCGCCGCCCTTCGTCGGCGACGGAATGACGCGCGACAGCGCGGGCGATTCGACCTGCGGCGCGTATTTCTTCGCGAACACCAGCGGAACGTTGAGCGCCTGGGCGACCGCGAGTCCGGGCGCGATGCCGCTCGCCTCGGCGGTCAGGATCAACGTCGGTTGGTACGCGGACAGGCGGCGCGCCAGTTCGCGGCCGAGTTCGGCGATGAAGACCGGTTCGATGCGGTGATTGAGGAAGTGATCGATCTTCAGGATCTGGTTGCCGATGATCGTCGCTTCGGTTTCGATGCGGCGGACGAGCGGAGGAAACGCGGCGTTGAGTTCGGAAGGGGTGTTGTACATGAGGGTCCGTCGACGAATCGGCCCCCTCGACGGGGTCCGTGGCGCGCATTCTAGCCCAGCCGAAACCGGCGATGTGACGGCGTTGCGGCGTGTGTCCGTGCCTCGGGCGGTGGCTGGCGGTATCCGGCTGGAGCCTAGCCGGCGTTGGCCGGGACAACGGGATCCGGGTGGCCGTCGAGCGCCTCGATAAGCGGCGCGAGAAGCGTCAGCGGATCGTTCTCCGCCTTCGCTTCGGCGCGCAGGTGCAGGTTGCGGGCGAGGTTGCGCATGCGCCAGTCGACTTCCTTGACGATGAGGCAGACTTCCGCGACCAGTTCCGGCTCGAACGCGTCCTTTCCGAGCGCGCCCGCTTCGATCGCGCCCGTCGCCCGCAGCGATTTGATGAGGTTCTGCAACTGCGCCAGCGCGAAGGCGGAGGTCTGCCGGACGACCGGATCGGGCGCTGCCTGCAGTGACCGTGCGCGCTCGATCGCGACCTCGAGCTGGCCGCAGGTCGCCGCGATGCGGTCGAAACAGCTGCAATCCTCCTGTCCGTCGAATCGGTCGTCGTTCTTGCGCAGCCCCTGCGTCACCGCGGCGACGGCGTCCCGGTCGAATTCTTCCGGCACGATGCGCAGCGCGAGCGCCGCTCGCAACGGCGCGCCGCAATCGCCGCGCGACAGAATCGCGCCGACCGAGTCCGCGACCGCGAGCCAGCCGCCGAGCTTATGGTGCTTGCTCCGTTCGAGCTGGTTCGGATAGCCGCTGCCGTCGCAGCGCTCATGGTGGTGGGCTACGCATAGTCCGACCGCGGCCGGAAGGGTCGTCAGTTCCTGGATCAGCAGCTGGCCGACGCGCGGATGGCTCGCGACGTGCTTCCATTCATGCGGCTGCAGGCGCCGGCTGCCCTGCAGGTAGTCGGGATTGATGTACATCTCCCCGAGATCGTGCAGCAGCGCCGCCATCAGCAGGTGCTGGGCGTCGAGTTCCCCGGCTCCGAGCCGCGATGCGATTCCCGCGCAGACCAGCATCGTCGACAGCGAGTGGTGATAGCTGCGGCTGCCGCTCGCGTGTGCGGACGTCAGCAGCAGGCGCAGCGGCTGCGGCAGGGGAATGGTGCGGAGCCCGTTCAGCAGGCCGAGCGCGTTGCGGTCGACGAGGCGGCCGAACAGCGGGTTTTGTTCGAGATGGGTCCGGCACGCGTCGATGACATCCGGGAATCCGACCGCGCCTTCGACGGCGAGCGTCGCTTCGAGCGGCTTCGCGAGCTTGCGGCGCAGCAGCTTCTCCTGCAAGTCGGCAGGGACGGGCTTGCCCTTCGCCCACAGCTTCATGCCGCGCTCGTCGAAAATGTCCTCGGCCGCTTCGATGGTATGGGTTTCGGCGAGACGGACGATACTCTTCAGGCAATGCTGGTTAACCGAATTGAATAGCATGATGAGCGGCTCGAGGATTCTCTCTTGTGGACCGTCGTGTGCATCGCACTCGCCGACCCGTCCCGATCTGCCGGCGTCCGGCAAATGGACGAATCGCGCACCGCGTGGGCAAGTCCGCGGTGATGCTATCACCATTGGACGCGGCAGGCCGTGTTCCCCGTCACGGCGGACGCCTCTCGCGATCATGTCAAGCGGGTGGCAGTGCGGGCGCGCTCTTCCCGCTGTCATCGTCCCGCCGCGAGAGGGCGATCCCGATGTCGTCGCCTGCAGGGCCCCCGGCGCGGACTCGGACAGATGTTGCGACATTTCATCGCGGCCACTGGCGAACGTGTTTCCACTTATAATTCGCGCCACTTTTTCCAAGGGAGAGGGAATCATGGGTTTCGACCTCGTGAAGGCCGGCAAGGACGTGCCGAACGACATCAACGTCATCATCGAGATTCCGGCGCAGGCCGATCCGATCAAGTTCGAGGTGGACAAGGACAGCGGGGCGGTTTTCGTCGATCGCTTCATGGGCACGTCGATGCGCTACCCGATCAACTACGGCTATGTGCCGCATACGGTCGCCGGCGACGGTGACCCGGTAGACGTGCTGGTCGTGACCCCGTTCCCGCTGCTGCCGGGCGTCGTGATCCGCTGCCGTCCGGTCGGCGTGCTGAAGATGGAAGACGAGTCGGGCATCGACGCGAAAGTCGTCGCGGTGCCGGTCTCGAAGCTCACCCCGATGTACGACAAGGTCCAGACGATCGACGACCTGCCGGAACTGCTGATGAGGCAGACCGTGCATTTCTTCGAACACTACAAGGACCTCGAGCCGGGCAAGTGGGTCAAGGTGACCGGTTGGGGAACCGTCGACGAGGCGAAGCAGGAAATCCTCGACGGCCTGAAGGCCGCCGCGAAGTAAGTTTCGCGTCCCGGCAATGACGACAACGGCCCGCAGCACGCGGGCCGTTGTCGTTTCAGCCGTCGCGCGAAGCGGTGCGAAACGGCGAGCGGTCGGCGAGCTCGTCGAGGTAGAAGTCCATTCCGGCCCGCTCGTGCGCGAGAAAATGGTCTACCGCGTCGCGGAAGCGCGGATCGCGGATCCAGTGCGCCGAGTGCGTGACGACCGGCTGCAGCCCGCGGGCGAGCTTGTGCTCGCCTTGCGCACCGCCCTCGAAGCGGTCGAACCCGCCCTGGATGCAGTAGTCGATCGCCTGGTAGTAGCAGAGTTCGAAATGCAGAAACGGTAGATGCTCGACCGCGCCCCAGTAGCGGCCGTATAGCGCGTCGCGATCGCAGAGGAAGAACGCGCTCGCGACCGGAGTATCGTCCCGTAGCGCGAGCAGGAGGCGGACGCCATGCGGTGCCCGCCGCGCGAGCTCGACGAAGAATTCCAGGTTGAGGTACGGCGTCGAGCGATGCAGCGCGTAGGTCAGGGCATAGCAGCGGTGGAAGAAGGCCCAATCGGCCCGTCCTGCCGTCGTGCCGTCGAGCCAGCGGTATGTCAGGCCATGGTCCGCGGCGCGGCGCCGCTCCTGGCGGATCTTCTTGCGCTTGTCGTGAGTCAGGCTCGCGAGAAATCCGTCGAAGTCGCGATACCCCGCGTTCAGCCAGTGAAACTGCACGCCCTGGCGGATCAGGAGCCCCGCGTCCCGCATCCATCCGGTTTCGGTGTCGTCCGGAAACAGCACGTGCAGCGATGACAGTCCGCTCTCGTCGGCCATCGCGAGGACGGCGGGCAGCAAGGCCTGCCGGGCGGCAGCCTCGCGCCCGAGCAGGCGCACTCCGGGAACCGGCGTGAAGGGAGCGGCCGCGAGCCATTTCGGATAGTAGGCGAGGCCGTGGCGGGCATAGGCTTCGGCCCAGGCCCAGTCGAAGACATATTCGCCATACGAGTGGTTTTTCTCGTACAGCGGCATCGCGGCGACGAGCGCGTTGCCGTCCGAGAGCGTCGCATGGCGCGGCCGCCAGCCGGTGCCCGGGCCGACGCAGCCGGTCGCTTCGAGGGTGGCGAGAAACGCGTGCGACAGCGGCGCCTGGCCGTTGCCGAGCGCGTCCCATTCGACGGTGTCGATCGCGGACAGGTCGTCGACCAGGCGAAGGCAGAAAGAAGTCATCGGCAATCCGGACGGTGTGCGACGAATGCGCATTTTCCGCCGTTCGATGTCGAAGGTCAGCCCGACGCGGACGTCCGCTGCTCCGGCGACCACCATCTGCCCAAATTTTGGGCACGGTGGCATTTTCCTTGCGAGGGGGACACTTGGGTGCCTTGCCCACGTCTTATCCACAGCTTTTCCCACGTCCGATGTGGGTGAATCGCGCGTACGGGCCGGGCAAGCTGCAGTCGCGCGCCAAGCGGTATAGTTGCG
This sequence comes from Aromatoleum sp., assembly GCF_036675785.1. Classification (NCBI taxonomy): domain Bacteria; kingdom Pseudomonadati; phylum Pseudomonadota; class Betaproteobacteria; order Rhodocyclales; family Rhodocyclaceae; genus Aromatoleum; species Aromatoleum sp. The sequence continues at coordinate 18,856 of NZ_JAKFEF010000038.1, read as the reverse complement.
CCCATGGACAAAACGCTCGCTATCGCCGTCGCCCAGCTGAATTTCACCGTCGGCGACCTTACCGCCAATGCGGACCGGATCATCCGCGCCCTCGACGAGGCACGCGCGGCCGGCGCCGACCTGCTGCTGACGCCCGAGCTCGCGCTTTCGGGTTATCCGCCCGAAGACCTGCTGCTGCGGCCCGACTTCTACCGCGCCTGCGCGCGCGAAGTCTCGCGCATCGCCGGCCACACCCAGGGCATCACGCTCGTGCTCGGTCACCCCGAGGAGCGGCGCGACTGGCGTTACAACGCCGCGTCGGTGATCCGCGACGGCGAGGTCGTCGCGACTTACCACAAGCATCTACTGCCGAACTACGAGGTGTTCGACGAGGAGCGGTATTTCGACCACGGACTCGCGGCCTGCGTGTTCGACCTGAACGGCATAAAGCTCGGCGTGAATATCTGCGCGGACCTGTGGGAGTCCGGTCCCGCCGAACTCGCGCGCGCGGATGGCGCGCAGCTGCTGCTGGGCCTGAACGCGTCGCCGTATCACATGAACAAGCTCGAGCGCCGCTACGAAGTGCTGCGCGGCCGCGTCGCCGATACCCGGCTCCCGGTCGTCTATTGCAACATGGTCGGCGGGCAGGACGAGCTGGTTTTCGACGGCGCGTCGTTCGCGTTGAATGCCGACGGCACGGTTGCCTATCAGTCGGCCGCCTTCGAGGAGCGCGTGGACATCGTGCGCTTCCGCGGCGAGCGCTGGGAGCCCGCCGAAATCGTCGAAGCACGCCCGATCGAGGAGGAGGTCTACGAAGCGCTGAAGACGGGGGTGCGCGACTACGTCGGCAAGAACGGTTTTCCCGGCGCGATCATCGGACTTTCCGGCGGCATCGATTCGGCGCTGACGCTGTGCGTCGCCGTCGACGCGCTGGGCGCGGAGCGGGTGCGGGCGGTGATGATGCCTTCTCCGTATACCGCGCAGATGAGCCTCGACGATTCGCGTGCCCTCGTCGAGAACCTCGGCGTCCGCTACGACGAGATTCCGATCGAGCCGGCGATGACGACCTTCGCGGAACTGCTCGCGTCGCAGTTCGCCGGTCTGCCGGCCGACACGACCGAGGAGAACCTGCAAAGCCGCATCCGCGGCATGATCCTGATGGCGCTGTCGAACAAGACCGGCGCGATCGTGCTGACGACCGGCAATAAGAGCGAGATGGCGACCGGTTACGCGACGCTGTACGGGGACATGGCCGGCGGTTTCGCGGTGCTGAAGGACCTCTACAAGACCTTCGTGTTCCGGCTGTCGCGCTGGCGCAATACCGTGAGCCCGGTGATGCCGGAAAACATCATCACGCGCCCGCCTTCCGCGGAGTTGAAGCCCGACCAGACGGACCAGGATTCGCTGCCGCCGTACGACGTGCTCGACGCGATCATAGAAGCCTACATGGAGCGCGACGAGTCGCCGCGGCAGATCATCGCGCGCGGCTTTCCCGAGGCCGAAGTGCGGCGCACGGTCGCGATGCTGAAGCGCAACGAATACAAGCGCCGCCAGTCGCCGGTCGGCATCCGCGTTACGAAGCGCGGATTCGGCCGCGACTGGCGTTATCCGATAACATCCCGCTATCAGAATGAATACTGAACGGCGCGATCCGTTGCCGCCTTCCACGCCACGAGGAGAATTCAATGAAGAAGATCGAAGCCGTCATCAAGCCGTTCAAGCTCGACGAGGTCCGCGAAGCGCTGTCTGAGGTCGGGATCGCCGGTCTGACGGTGTCCGAGGTCAAGGGCTTCGGCCGCCAGAAGGGGCACACGGAGTTGTACCGCGGCGCCGAATACGTCGTCGATTTCCTGCCCAAGATCAAGGTCGAGATCGTCATCGGCGACGACCTCGTCGATCAGGCCGTCGAGGCGATCATCAAGGCGGCGCGTACCGGCAAGATCGGCGATGGCAAGATCTTCGTCAGCGCGGTCGAGCAGGTCGTGCGCATCCGCACCGGCGAGACCGACGAAGCGGCGATCTGATTTTTTCGCGCTTTGCTCGGAGGGGGCGCTGTCCGTCGCCGGCGCCCTGCATCTTCACTCGCGCCCCGGATTTCCGGCGCGCAGCAGCACGAGCAGCGCGCCCGAGCCGCCTTCGTACGGGCCGGCCTGACAGAACGCGAGGATTTCCTCCCGCTGCGCGAGCCACCCGCGCGACAACTGCTTCAGGATCGACAACTTTCCCGGCGAACCCAGTCCCTTGCCGTGAATCACCCTGACGCAGCGCCTGCCCTGCTGCAGGCTCGCGGCAAGGAACTGCCCGAGCGCCTCGCGCGCCTCCTCGCGGTTGTAGCCGTGCAGGTCGACTTCGCCCTGCAGGACCCATCGCCCGCGCCGCAGGTCGGTCAGCACCCGGCGCGGCAGTCCCGCGCGTAGGAAGACCGCCTCGTCCCCCATCTCGAGCCGGTCTTCGAGGCTCATTGGCGCTTCGAGCGATTCGCGCAACGCGGCCTGCTCGTCTTCGCGGTGCTGCACGGGCTCCGGCCGCGGCGCGGGACGATCCAGTTCGGCGCGGTTGCGCGTGTCGACCGGCTGGGCGCCGCGCGCGGCGTGCCTAAAAAGCTCGGCGGGGTCCGCGAGATCCGCGTCGGGCAGTAACAGCACTTTCCCGGGTTCGTCGATGCCGATTTCCGGCCGGTCGCGGGAGTGCAGCGGATACGCGGATCGGCGAGCGAGCGGAACTTCGGCGCGATCGTTCTTCTTCAGCGGCGTGACGTCGCCGATCGCGAATCGGAAGAGGGCGCGTTCGTCCTGCGGGTCGCGCTTCGCCGGGCGCACGTCCGGCGGCTCGCCTTCGGGTACGGGCGCGCGCGGCCGGGGGACGGGTTCCGGCTTCGGTGCGGCGAGCTCGGCGCGGCGCGTTGCTTCCGGCAGCGGTGTCACGTCGCGGACTTCGTCGCGGAACAGCGTCGGATCGTCAGCGGGCAATGCGGACGGGCCGGAGGTTTTCGGCGCGCCGTCGTCGGCGTGGCGCTTCCGTGGCAAACGACCGGAAGGCGATTGCGTGGGTTGGGCCGCCGGCTTCGTGCCGGCGCCCGGTGGGGATTGCTTCAGCTCGCGGCGCAGTGCGGCAAGCTGGTCGAAGGCGTTCGACCGACGTCCCGGCCGGCCCGCCGTTTTCTCCGTTGCAGGGCGGGGCGGCCGGGCCATTTCGTCCTCAGCTGCCCAGCGCGTCCAGGTAGCGTTCGGCGTCCAGCGCGGCCATGCAGCCGGTGCCGGCCGAGGTGACCGCCTGGCGGTAGATGTGGTCCTGAACGTCGCCGGCCGCGAAGACGCCCGGAACGCTCGTCGCGGTCGCGTCGCCTTCGCGTCCGCCCTTCGTGATGATGTAGCCGCCTTCCATCTCGAGCTGGCCTTCGAAAATGTCGGTGTTGGGCTTGTGGCCGATCGCGATGAACACTCCCTGCAGCGCGACGTCGCGCGTCGCGCCGGTGTTCGCGTCCTTGACCCGCATCCCGGTCACGCCGCTGTTGTCTCCGAGCACCTCGTCGAGCGTCGAGTTCAGCGCGAGTTCGATCTTTCCGGCCGCAACCTTTTCCATCATCTTGTCGATGAGGATCTTCTCGGCGCGGAATTTCTCGCGGCGGTGCACGACGGTGACCTTCTTAGCGATGTTCGCGAGGTACAGCGCTTCCTCGACGGCCGTGTTGCCGCCGCCGACCACGGCGACGTCCTGGTTCTTGTAGAAGAAACCGTCGCAGGTCGCGCAGGCCGACACGCCGCGACCGGAGAATTTTTCTTCGGACGGGATGCCGAGGTACTTCGCCGTCGCGCCGGTCGCGATGATCAGCGCGTCGCACGTGTATTCGCCGGCGTCCCCGACCAGGCGCAATGGCTTTTCGCCGAGCTTCACCGTGTGGATGTGATCGAAGATCATCTCGGTGTTGAAGCGCTCGGCGTGCTTCTGGAAGCGGACCATCAGATCGGGACCCATTACGCCTTCGGCGTCCGCGGGCCAGTTGTCGACATCGGTCGTGGTCATCAACTGACCACCTTGCGCCAGACCGGTGATCAGGACCGGGCTCAGATTCGCGCGCGCGGCATACACCGCAGCGGTGTAACCGGCGGGACCGGAACCGAGAATGAGCAGGCGGGCGTGCTTCGTCGTCATGGCTTGGTCTTCTATCTGGTTGGCAATTGGCGAATTATAGCCGAGCGGCATCCTGCCCCGGCCCAATGGGCGCGATAGCGTGAAGCAATCAGAATCGCTTTTCTGTAACGTTCGTTTCGAACTGGCGCGACCTTTGTTTGCACTTCTGCAGCCACCGGGGCGACTGGCCGCTGCGGCCTCGCGCGATCACCGCGCCCCGGCGGGGGGGCCGCGGGAGATATTCGTCTATACTTCGTGCGGTTCTACGTCGACAAAATTTCCGACCTCTGAATCGACGTCGGCCTGCCGCCCCGGAGATGACATGACGCAGTCCAATGCCGTTTCGACAACTGCCTTGAGGACCTTTCCGCTTTTCCACGGCCTGTCCGACGACACCCTCGCGGTCGTCGCCCGCTCGGCGATGATGCGCCGCGTCCCGCGCGGCCAGAGCGTGATGCACGCCGGCGAGCGGACCGACTACGTGTATTTCGTGCTGACCGGCAGCCTCAAGGTCGTCGTCAGCGACGAGGACGGGCGCGAAGTCATCCTGAGCATCCTCGGTCAGGGCGAACTCTTCGGCGAGATGGGCATGTTCGGAGAGCAGCCGAGGTCGGCGTCGGTCATCGCGGTGATGCCTTCGGACCTCGTGATGATCGCGAAACAGGATTTCCGCGCGATCATGCACGACAACTTCGAAGTCGCGTGGCGGATCATGTGCAATCTCGCGGACCGGCTGCGCAATGCCGACCGCAAGATCGAGAGCCTCGCGCTGATGGACGTGTACGGGCGCGTCGCGCGGCTGCTGCTCGAAATGTCGGAGGACGTGCACGGCGAGACCGTCGTCGTCCGCAAGATCACGAAGCAGGACATCGCGAAGATGATCGGCGCGTCGCGCGAGATGGTCAGCCGGGTGATGAAGGATCTCGGCGCGCAGGGCCTGATCGAGGAGACCGCGCGCGGCATCGTGCTGCGCGAGCGCCTGCAGGAACTCTGAGCGTCGGCCGCGTCTGCCGCCGCGTTCGCCCGAGGGACCGACGATCTGGCAATAGTCGCCGCGGCCAGACCGGCCGTCACTTATAATTCCGCACGCTATTTTTCCTCCCGGATTTTCGCCGCTCCCGATGTCGTCCCGTCTGTCGCACCGTTCCCAGCCTCTTCCGGAAAAGATCTCGCTCTTGCTGCAGGAAGCCCGCTGGCTGATTCTCGGGGTGATGTCGCTGTACGTCGGCCTCGTCCTGCTCGGCTACAGCAAGGCCGACCCGGGATGGTCGCACGCTGCCGAAGTCGCGCGGATCTCGAACCCCGGCGGTCGCTTCGGCGCGTGGCTCGCCGACCTGCTGTTCTATCTGTTCGGCGTGTCGGCATGGTGGTGGGTCGTCTTCCTCGGCTACGGGCTGGTCTGGGGCTTCCGCCGGCTGCGCAACCAGGTGCAGCTCGACAAGCGCTCGTTCTTCATCGTGCTGACGGGTTTCTTCGTCGTGCTGCTCGCGAGCAGCGCGCTCGAATCGCTGCGCTTCCATTCACACGGCGCGAGCATTCCGCTCGCGCCGGGTGGTCTCGTCGGGCTCGAACTCGGGCTGATCGTGCAGCGCTACCTCGGATTCACCGGCGGGACGCTGCTGCTGCTCGCGCTCTTTGCGTCGGGGCTGAGCCTGTTCTCGGGGATCTCGTGGCTGTCGGTGATCGAGGAGATCGGGCTGTCGGTCGAGCGGGCGTGGGTCGCGACGCAGTACGCATTCGGCGGCTGGCGTGACCGCAAGGCCGGCCAGCAGGTCGCCCAGAAGCGTGAAGCGGTCGTCGAGACGAAGCGACGCAAGACCGAGGTCGCCCCGACCGCGCCGCTTCGCATCGAGCCGATTGCCGCCGATGTGCCCAGGTCGCCGCGCGTTGAAAAGGAGCGCCAGCAGCCGCTGTTCGTCGACCTTCCTGCGGGGGCGATTCCGCCGCTGTCGCTGCTCGATCAGCCGTCGGGCGACGTCGAACCGCCGTCCGCCGAGTCGCTGGAGTTCACGTCGCGGCTGATCGAAACGAAACTCGGCGACTTCGGCGTCGAGGTCAAGGTGCTCGCGGCCTATCCCGGTCCGGTTGTCACGCGTTACGAGATCGAGCCGGCCGTCGGCGTCAAGGGCAGCCAGGTCGTGAACCTCGGGAAGGATCTTGCGCGCGCGCTGTCGCTCGTGTCGGTCCGCGTCGTCGAGACGGTGCCGGGCAAGTCATGCATGGCGCTCGAACTGCCGAACCCGAAGCGCCAGACCGTGCGGCTGTCCGAGATCCTCGGCTCGAAGGCCTATTACGACATGCACTCCGCGCTGACGGTCGCGCTCGGCAAGGACATCGGCGGGCTCCCGGTCGTCGCCGACCTCGCGAAGATGCCGCACCTGCTCGTTGCCGGCACGACCGGCTCGGGCAAATCGGTCGGCATCAACGCGATGATCCTGTCGTTGCTCTACAAGTCCGAACCGGAGAAGGTGCGGCTGATCATGGTCGACCCGAAGATGCTGGAGCTCTCGATCTACGAGGGCATCCCGCACCTGCTCGCGCCGGTCGTGACCGACATGAAGCACGCGGCAAACGCGCTGAACTGGTGCGTCGTCGAGATGGACAAGCGGTACAAGCTGATGGCGGCGGTCGGCGTGAGGAATCTGGCCGGCTTCAACAAGGCCGTCGCCGACGCAGCGAAAGCCGAGAAGCCGATGACGAATCCGTTCGCGATCAATCCCGACAACCCCGAGCCGCTCGAAACCCTGCCGCACATCGTCGTCGTCGTCGATGAACTCGCCGACATGATGATGGTCGTCGGCAAGAAGGTCGAGGAGCTGATCGCGCGGCTCGCGCAGAAGGCGCGCGCGGCCGGCATCCACCTGATCCTCGCGACCCAGCGGCCGTCGGTCGACGTCATCACCGGCCTGATCAAGGCGAACGTGCCGACGCGGATCGCGTTCCAGGTGTCGAGCAAGATCGACTCGCGCACGATCCTCGACCAGATGGGAGCCGAGGCGCTGCTCGGCATGGGCGACATGCTGTATCTCGCGCCGGGCACCGGGTTGCCGGTACGGGTGCATGGCGCGTTCGTCGCCGACGAGGAAGTGCACAAGGTCGTCGACCACCTCAAGCGCAGCGGACCGCCGGACTACGTCGAAGGGATTCTGTCGGCGTCGGAAGAGGAGGTCGAGGCCGCGCTCGGGAGCGGCGACGGCGGCGACGGCGAGGCCGATCCGCTGTACGACCAGGCCGTCGAAATCGTCGTCAAGACGCGCCGGCCGTCGATTTCGCTGGTGCAGCGGCACCTGCGCATCGGTTACAACCGCGCCGCGAGGCTGATCGAACAGATGGAGCGCGCCGGGCTCGTCTCGGCGATGGGCAGCAACGGCAACCGTGAAGTGATCGTGCCGGCGAAGGAGGGCGATTGAGCAAGTTCACACCATGCGCGGCGATCGCGTCGCGGCTGTTGGTCGTCGCGCTGATCGCGGCGACTTCGGGTCTCGCTGCCGCGGCGAGCGGTGTCGCGCAACTGCGGCAGTTCGTCGACCATGCGAAGAGCGCGCAGGGCGAGTTCGAGCAGACGGTGACGTCGGCGTCCGGCCGCAAGCCGCAGCACGCGAGCGGAACGTTCGTCTTCTCGCGGCCGGGCAAATTCCGCTGGAGCTACGACAAGCCGTACGCGCAGCTCCTCGTCAGCGACGGCGACAGGCTGTGGTCGTGGGACCGAGACCTCAACCAGGTGACCGTGAAGCGGCTCGGTGACGCGCTCGGCAGCACGCCGGCGGCGATTCTCGCGGGCTCGGGCGATCTCGACCGGGATTTCGACTTGAAGGAAGCCGGTTCGAGCGGGGGGCTCGACTGGGCGCTCGCGACGCCGAAGCAGGCCGAAACGAGCTTCGCGTCGATCCGGCTCGGCCTGTCGAGTGGTCAATTGAAGCGCATGGAGCTGCAGGACAACTTCGGCCAGACGACGCTGATCGTGTTCACGTCCCTGATCGCGAACGCGCGTCCGGATCCGTCGTTGTTCCGCTTCCTGCCACCGCCCGGCGCCGACGTGATCGGCGAGTGACGCGACGCGGATGTCCGATCTCTTCGATTCCGTCGATCCGCCGCGCGTGCCGCTCGCCGAGCGGATGCGTCCGCGCACCCTCGACGAGGTCGCCGGACAGCGACATTTGCTCGGTCCGGGCAAGCCGCTGAGGCTCGCGTTCGCGTCGGGCAAGCTGCACTCGATGATCCTGTGGGGGCCGCCCGGCGTCGGCAAGACGACGCTCGCGCGGCTGATGGCGCAGGCGTTCGACGCGGAGTTCATCGCGCTGTCGGCGGTGTTCTCGGGCGTCAAGGACATTCGCGAGGCCGTTGCACAGGCGCAGGCCGAGAAAGCGCGCGGACGGCACACGATCCTGTTCGTCGACGAGGTGCATCGTTTCAACAAGGCGCAGCAGGACGCGTTTCTGCCCTACGTCGAGCAGGGCCTCGTCACGCTGATCGGTGCCACGACCGAAAACCCGTCGTTCGAAGTCAATTCGGCGCTGCTGTCGCGAGCCGCGGTCTACGTGCTCGAACCGCTCGACGACGAGGCGCTCGGCGGACTTTTCGAACGGGCGTGCCGTGTGGGCTGCCCCGATCTCGCCTTCGCGGAAACGGCCCGGGAACGGATGATCGGATCCGCCGACGGCGACGCGCGACGGCTGATGAACCTGATCGAGCAGATCCAGGTCGCGGCCGAAACCGCCGGCGTTGGCACGGTGACGCCGGAGTTCGTCGACGAGGCGCTGGCGAGCACGCTCCGGCGTTTCGACAAGGGCGGCGAGGCGTTCTACGACCAGATCTCGGCGCTGCACAAGTCGATCCGCGGATCGAACCCGGACGCGGCGCTGTACTGGTTGTGCCGGATGCTCGACGGCGGCGCGGATGCGCTGTATCTCGGACGCCGCCTCGTCCGCATGGCGATCGAGGACGTCGGCCTCGCCGACCCGCGCGCACTCGAAATCACGCTGAACGCCTGCGCGACGTACGAGCGGCTCGGCTCGCCGGAAGGCGAACTCGCGCTCGCCGAGGCGGCGATATTCCTCGCCTGCGCCGCGAAGTCGAACGCCGTGTACAACGCCTACAACGCGGCACGCAAACACGTCGCCGGCGACGTCTCGCGGCCCGTCCCGATCCACCTGCGCAACGCCCCGACCCGGCTCATGAAAGATCTCGGCTATGGCAACGCGTACCGTTACGCGCACGACGAACCCGAAGCGTACTCGGCCGGGGAAACCTACCTGCCCGATGGCATGGCGCTCCCCGGGTGGTATCGACCGACGCCGTACGGCCTGGAGGCGAAGATCGCCGCCAAGCTGGAACATCTGCGTGAGCTGGACGCGCGCGAGCTTGCCCGTCGCGCGAACGACGCGGGCAAGCCCTGAGGCGGCGGGGGTTCAGTGCGGCAGCGGGTGATCCGCCATGAATCGGGCACATGCGCTCTTCGCGCGCTCGGTCCGGTCCGTCTCGCCGCGCCGGGTGGCGCGGGCGACCAGGTCCTGCATGTAGTTGGTCAACATCAACACCCCCTCGGGTGTCTGGACCATGCCGCAGACAACCTGGGCCGCGGCCGCGTCGGGAATGCCCTCGTGTTCGGCAAACAGCGCTATTTCGTCGTCAGTCAGATCGCAGTAATCGAGGCAATCTCTGATAGACAGCATCGGTATCTCCTCCAGTGTTGCAGCCACCGTCTTCCGCGGTGTGGGGTATGGCCTATTAAGCTTAAGATACGACGTGCCGAAAGCAAGGAAAGTTTGTCCATCGGACACCCGTAAACAATTGATAACGTTAATAGAGTTGTGCGGCGCGGGAGCTCGTTGGGCAGTCGCGAAGACCTTTTCCCCGAAGGGCTTGGCGCCGAAAGCTGAGCCGTCACGTTACCTTCTTCCGCTTTCTCTTTGAATCTTCAGGAATAGTCATGCTTGATATCCAACTGCTGCGCAACCAGCTCGACGCGGTGGTCGCGTCCCTTGCCGGCCGCGGCGCGAATTTCGATCCGCAAGCCTTCCAGAGCCTGGAAAACGAACGCAAGAGCCTGCAATCGCGCACGCAGGAACTGCAGGCCCGGCGCAACGCATTGTCGAAGCAGATCGGGATGCTCAAGGGGAAGGGCGAGGATGCGTCGGCCGTCATGGCCGAGGTCGGCGGAATCGGTGACGAGCTGAAGACCAACGAACAGGCGCTCGCGACGCTGCTCGAGCGCATCAACGCGCTCGTCGCGAGCCTGCCGAACCTGCCGCACGAGAGCGTGCCGATCGGTTGCGACGAGACGGCGAACGTCGAAATCTCGCGCTGGGGCACTCCGCGCGAGTTCGACTTCGCGGTGAGCGACCACGTCGATCTCGGTGCGGGGCTCGGCGGGCTTGATTTCGAAACGGCGGCCAAGCTCTCCGGCGCGCGCTTCGCGCTGATGCGCGGCGGGGTCGCCCGGCTGCATCGTGCGCTCGCGCAGTTCATGCTCGACGTGCACACACGCGAACACGGCTACACCGAGGTCCAGGTGCCGTACCTCGTCAATCCGGACAGCATGTTCGGGACGGGTCAGCTGCCTAAGTTCGAGGCGGATCTGTTCTCGGTCGCGAAGGACGAAGGCCGGCTCTACCTGATCCCGACCGCCGAAGTTCCCATCACGAACATCGTCCGCGACGAGCTGCTGGCGCAGGACGTGCTCCCGCTGAAGTTCGTCAGCCACTCACCGTGCTTCCGCTCCGAAGCGGGCAGCTACGGCCGCGATACGCGCGGCATGATCCGCCAGCATCAGTTCGACAAGGTCGAGCTGGTCCGCATCGAACATCCCGACCATTCGTGGGACGCGCTAGAGGAGCTGACCGGCCACGCGGAGGCGATCCTGCGCAAGCTCGAACTGCCGTATCGCAAGATCGTCCTGTGCACCGGCGATATGGGCTTTTCGGCGGCGAAGACCTACGACCTCGAAGTCTGGCTGCCCGCGCAGAAGACCTATCGCGAGATTTCCTCGTGCTCCTGCACCGGCGCCTTCCAGGCGCGTCGGATGCAGGCGCGGTTCAAGAGCGCGCAGGGCAAGAACGAGCTCGTGCACACGCTGAACGGCTCCGGCCTCGCGGTGGGCCGCACGCTCGTCGCGGTGCTCGAGAACTACCAGCAGCCGGACGGCTCGGTGGTCGTGCCGAAGGCGCTCGCGCCGTGGATGGGCGGCATCGAGGTTCTCGAACCGGTGCGCTGAACCGCGAGCCGACGGGGAACGTCCTGCGTCATCGACGCTCGTTCCCGTCGTGAGCGGTTCAATTCACTGCCCCGCTCGCGATTTTCCGGTTCGACCCGCCGTCTCCGTCGTTCGCGAGTTTCATCCGGAAAGGTTGCAGCGGGGGCGAGTAGGGCGCTTCCAGGCGCACCAGGATGCCGTAGTAGTTCCGGATGTTCTCGGTCATGATCACCGCTTCGCCGCCGCGCGCCGCGCCCGCCTTGAGCCGTGCCGCGTATTCCGGCTTCGACAGCAGCGGCAGCACCGCCTTCATGTCCCACCAGTCCGTGTCGTCCTTGCCGAGTCGGCGGGCGATCGCGCGCGCGCCGTTCATGTGTCCCATCCCGAGGTTGTACGCGGCAGCGGCCATCCAGCCGCGGTCCGGTTCCGGGATTTCGTCGGGCAACTGGTCCCTGAGCATCAAGAAATAGCGCGCGCCGCCGAGAATGCTCGCCCGGGCATCGAGGCGGTCGGCAACGCCGAGGCGATCCGCGGTCTCCGACGTCAGCATCATCATGCCGCGCACGCCGGTCGGTGAGGTCGCGAGCGGATCCCAGTGGGATTCCTGGTACGCCAGCGCCGCGAGCAGGCGCCAGTCGATGCCGGTCTGCGCCTGGGCGTCATGAAAGTGCGCGCGGTAATGCGGCAGGCGACCCTGTACGCGCGCGAGAAAGGTGGTTACATCAGCGTCGTTGAGCCGGCGGATGTGGCCGAAATATCGGTCGCTGAGCCGCGCCAGCAGGTCGTTCCGCTTCGCCTCGTCGAGAAACGCATCGACCTCGCTGCCGAGTTCCCGCGCATCGAGGGCGACGGCCCATGCGATCGACGATTTCAGCGGCAGATCGTATGCGATGCCGAGCGACGGTTCGGTCTGGGCCGCCAACGCGTAATGGATCCGGTCCGTGGCGACGAGGTCGAGCTTGCCCTGCGCGAGCTCCGCGAGCAGCGCCTCGTCTCCGGCTCCGCTCGGGAGATGAAGACTCAGCGCGGGCAGACGCTTGCGGATCCGGTTGAGCTCGTCGACGGCGGGCGAGCCCCGGCGGGCGCTGACCGTGCGTCTCGCCAGGTCGGCTTCCCTGCCGATTTCCGCGCCGTCGGCTCGCCCGGCGAGGACGTAATCCACCACGCGCAACGGGTTCGACCACTTCAGGGGAAGTCGGTCGTTCCGCGCGAGGGCAGCGGCGGCCACATGCACCTCGCCCCGCAGGACGGCGTCGAGCGCTCGCGGGCTGTCCGGGTACACGATGAAGCGCACCGGCACGCCGAGCCGCTCGCCGAGCTTCCTCAGCAGATCGTATTCGAACCCGGACACCTGCCCGTCGCCGTCCTCGCGATACGAGATCGCATCGGGTCGGGTGGCGACTCGCAGCTCGCCGAGTGAGCGGAAGTCGCGGATGCGACCGGGCGTCTCGTCGGGCAGACAACCCGAGAGGAAGAGCAACAAAAGGATCAGCAGGAGGGACCGCAAGAAGGGTCTCCGCAAGGCAAACCCGCGGATTTTGCGCGAAGCCGCAGGGGCGGAGCAATCGCCAGCGGTCGAAGCGGGCACCGAAAGAGAAGCTTATTGTTGTTTTTCGGAAAACCGCTGATATAATGCGCCCTCTCGCAAGTCGGAAGACCTGCGGGCGCGGAGAGGTGGCAGAGTGGTCGAATGTACCTGACTCGAAATCAGGCGTAGGTGCGAGCCTACCGTGGGTTCGAATCCCACCCTCTCCGCCATTTTTTTTGGGCGGTTTTTCAGTTTTCGCCCCCATACCGTCCCGGTACAGAGTCACATGAAGCGACTCGATTCAGGCTGGGGACGGCTTCCTCTTTTCATACCTAACGTTCCTGTCACGGCATTCGGGCAGTCTCCGGAACAACTGACGCAGCCTCATTCCAACGACCCGACCTGGCGATGGGCGGGTCACGGTGCTGCTGTTCGGCTCGATCGCGGGCTCGTCGCCGGGTTAATAGGCGGCGCGCCGTCGGCGACGCCGAGACGCCGCGCGATCGACTCGGCGCAGACGCGCAGCCGCGACGCGGTCGTTCCCTGCCATTCGACATCGAACGTTCCGGTAGGCCCCATCGCCGTCAGCGCGAGCGCAATGCTGCCGCTGTGATTGAAGACCGGGACGGAAAACGCGTTGATGCCGGGAATCGGGTTGCCGATCGCCCGTGCGAGCCGGTGCTCGCGCACTTCGTCGAGGAGTTCGTCCACGGCCTGTCGGCTGACCGGCAACGTGGAGACGGGCGCGGCAGCGAAGCGGGCGATCTCCTCGTCGAGGAGCGGCCGCACGACGCGCTGCGGCAGGAACGCCGCGAAACACCGGCCGGTCGCAGACAGTAGCAGCGGCATCATCACGGTGCCGGGGCGCATGTTGATGTGGATCTGGGTGCTGCATTCCTCGATATGCACGACCGTCGGACCGAGATTGCCCCAGACCGCGACGGCGACGTTCAGTTGAATGTCGTCGGCGAGTTTCGGCACTTCGGCGAGCGTTGCCTTCAGTGGGTCGAGTCCGTGCAGCGCCGCGAGGCCCATGTGCAGCGAGAACGGACCCAGGGCGTAGCGACCGGTCGCGGGGTCCTGTTCGATCAGTCCGAGCTTGCCGAAGCTGACGAGATAGGGGTGCGCCTTCGCTGGCGGCATGCCCGCCTCGCGTGCAAGGTCCCTCAGCATCATCGGCGTCCCGTGGCGTACCAGCGCCTGCAGCAGCGCGCCGCCGACCTCGATCGACTGGATCCCGCGCCGCTCGCCACGTTCGGCGCCGCGGCCCTCGCCCGCGTGCTCGCGTTCGGGGAGCGCGGCTTCACGTTCTCCGACGATCGTCCCGGGGACTATCTGCGTCATCTTCCTCTCCTGAATGGCGCGAAATGGTAGCAGCTTCGACCGAAATCTTTGCCGTCGAAGGTGGATAAAATTTAACATCAACAAAGCGATTGACCATAGACAAACTTGTGACTAGGATTCGAAACACCCCCTCGCAACAGGAGACAGGCTTCCATGACTACAAAGAAATTCGCCTCGCAAGCCGACCTCGAAGAAAAGCAGGTCAGCTGGGACAAGTTGTCGGACAACGCCTACGCCTATACGGCCGAGGGCGATCCGAACACGGGCGTCGTCATCGGTGACGATGCGGTGATGATCATCGACGCGACCGCGACGCCGGTCGCCGCGCAAGGCGTGATCGCGAAGGTGCGCGAGATCACCGACAAGCCCATCAAGTACGTCGTGCTGACGCACTACCATGCGGTGCGCGTGCTCGGCGCGTCGGGCTACAAGGACGAAGGGCTCGAGCAGATCATCGCGAGCCAGGACACCTACGACCTGATTGTCGAGCGCGGCCAGCAGGACATGGATTCGGAGATCGGCCGCTTCCCGCGCCTCTTCCAGGCGGTCGAGAGCGTGCCGGGGCTGACGTGGCCGACGACGGCCTTCAGCGGCGAGATGACGCTGTGGCTCGGCAAACTCGAAGTGAAGATCAAGCAGCTCGGCCGCGGCCACACGAAGGGCGACACGATCGTCTATCTGCCGTCGCAGAAGATCTGCTTCTCCGGCGACCTCGTCGAGGCGGACGCCGCGTGCTACACCGGCGATGCCTACCTCGCCGACTGGCCGGCGACGCTCGACCGGCTCGCCGCGATGCAATTCGACAAACTCGTCCCCGGGCGCGGCCCGGCGCTGATGACGCCGGAAAAGGTCCAGGCCGGACTCGCCTACACGCGCGACTTCGTCTCGACCTTGTACCGCAGCGCGCAGGAAGCCGTCGCGAAAGGCCTCGACCTGAAGGCGGCGATGGCGCACACGCGCGGCAACATGGACCCGAAGTTCGGGCAGGTCTTCATCTACGAGCACTGCCTGCCGTTTGACGTCACCCGCGCGCACGACGAAGCCAGCGGCATCCGCGACCCGCGCATCTGGACCGCGGAGCGCGACCAGCAGATGTGGCACGCGCTGCAGCAGTGATGCGGCGAATCGTGTGCGGCCGGCACTGACCGGCCGGCGAGATAAAGCCGGCGCGGAAGTCTTCCTGAAGAGAGATGCGCCAGAACCCTGACACAGAGGAGGAGACAGTTGTGCTGAGCACATATCAATACCCGAAGTTCGAGTACGTCCGGCCCCCGGAGCTCGTCGATCAGCGCGACGGGCATTACCCTGTGATCATCGTCGGCGCGGGTCCGGTCGGCCTGACGACCGCGATCGACCTCGCGCAGGAGGGGCAGCAGGTGCTGCTGCTCGACAACGACGACACGGTGTCGATCGGTTCGCGCGGCGTCTGCTACGCGAAACGCGCGCTCGAAGTGCTCGACCGCGTCGGCTGCGGCGACGAGATGGTGCAGAAGGGCGTGTCGTGGAACGTGGGCCGCACCTTTTTCCACGAGGAGGAAGTGTTCAACTTCAATCTCTGCCCGCAGCCGGATCACCTGCGCCCGGGCATGATCAACCTGCAGCAGTACTACCTCGAGGACTACCTCGTGAAGCGGGCGCGCGAGCTGCCGAACCTCGAGATCCGCTTCAAGAACAACGTGATCGCAGTGACGCGGGGCGACGACCGTGCGACGCTGCGGGTCGAGACCCCCGACGGCGCGTACACGCTGACGACCGACTGGCTCGTCGTCGCCGACGGCGCGCGGAGCCCGATCCGTCACATGCTCGGGCTCGACGTCGAAGGCAAGATCTTCATGGATCGCTTCCTGATCGCCGACGTCGTCATGAAGGTCGAATATCCCGCCGAGCGCTGGTTCTGGTTCGATCCGCCGTTCCACCCCAACCAGTCGGTGCTGCTGCATCGTCAGGCGGACAACGTATGGCGCATCGACTTCCAGCTCGGCTGGGACGCCGATCCCGAAGAAGAGAAAAAGCCCGAGAACGTCATCCCGCGCATCGAGGCGATGCTCGCGGCACGCGGCAAGGATAACCTGCCGTTCGAGCTCGAATGGGTCAGCGTCTACACCTTCCAGTGCCGGCGGATGAACCGCTTCAACCACGGGCGGGTGCTGTTCGTCGGCGACGCGGCGCACCAGGTGTCGCCGTTCGGCGCGCGCGGCGCGAACTCGGGCATCCAGGATGCCGACAACCTCGTCTGGAAGCTCAAGCTCGTCATCGACGGCAAGGCGCCGGCGACGCTGCTCGACACCTACACCGAGGAGCGCGGTTTCGCGGCGGACGAGAACATCCTGAACTCGACGCGCTCGACGGACTTCATCACGCCGAAGAGCGCGGTCAGCAAGACCTTCCGCAACGCGGTGCTGAGCCTCGCCGGGCACTATCCGTTCGCGCGCGCGTTGGTCAATTCGGGTCGTCTGTCGGTGCCGAGTTTCCTGACCGATTCGCGGCTGAACACCCCCGATGCGGACGAGTTCGCCGGGGACATGGTGCCCGGCGCGCCGATGGACGACGCGCCCGTCGCGACGGCCCGTGGGCAGAAGTGGCTGCTCCATGCGGTCGGCAACCGCTTCCAGGTGCTGTACGCGATCGAGGATGCCGCGGCGCTCGACGCCCCCACGGTCGCAGCGCTGCGCACGCTCCAAGACAGCCCGCTTGCGATCGAGCCGATCGTCGTCGCCGCGCGCGGCAGCGCTCCCGCGGGCCTGAAAACGCTGATCGACACGAAGAGCCGGATCGGCGAACGCTACGATTTGCGGCCGGGCACCGTCTACCTCGTGCGCCCGGATCAGCACGTCGCCGCGCGCTGGCGCGAACTCGACCCCGTCAAGGTGCGCGCCGCCGTCGCCCGCGCCACCTGCAACGCCTGAAGGAGACCGACATGCCGCTCAACACCCAAGTCAATCTGCACGAACCCGGCAAGCGCTACTTCCGCGCGTTCACTCCCGGCGATGACTTCTACGAAGCGCTGATCGAGACCCACCGCGACCTGTCCGACGAGCAGAGCGCGATGGTGAACGCGAAGCTCGTGCTGCTGCTCGCGAACCACATCGGCGACATTTCGGTGCTGCGCCAAGCGATGAAGATCGCTCGCGACGGCGTCGCCTGACGGTCGTCCGATCTGCGGCGCGAGTCGGCCGGCGGCTGACTCGCGCCGTATTCGGGCGACAGGCGTCAGAGGCTCGGCGTCGCGCCGCCCACGTAAGTCTTTTCGCGACGTTCCGCACACTGGATGCAGCGGGTCGCCGTCGGAAACGCGACGAGCCGCTCGAACCGGATGTCGACCTCGCAGTCGATGCACGTGCCGTAGCTCGCGCTGTCCATGCGTTGCAGCGCCGTGTCGATGTCGCCGAGCAGCGTTACGCGCCGCTGCTCCATCGCGTCGCGCAATTGCCGGGTCTGTTCTTCCGTCAGCGTTGCCATGATCGTCGTCTCTCCGTTTATGGCCGACCGCGGCCCGGTCGGCGTGCTTCTGTTCAAGAAGCCTGTAGGCCGGCAATCGAATCCAACCGTTCGCCCTGAGCCTGTCGACGGGCGCTGGCAGGAACGGTATTCCGTTGCCTCATCGATAAGTCACTGACCGTGCCGGTGCGGGCGAGTGCCCGCGACGGATGTTCGCGAATGTGGTTCCGTGCGCCGGGACGTTACCGTCCGGTGGAACGCCGCTGCGCGCGGATGGTCCCTTCGGAACCGGATAGAACGGACGGGAGCCGGTCATGCCGCTGTCCCCGCTGGACCTCGCCGAAGCGACGCAGACGGTCGAAACACTGCTCGCCCGGCTGGAACTCGACGCCTTCCTGTTCGCGATCGAACACAACGAGCGCGGCTGGGAGCTGCGCGTCGAATGCGCGGCCGACGACGGCTGGGTCGCCGAAACGATCGCGCTCGGGGATGAGTTTCCCGACGCCTCCGAGGCCGACACACCGTTGCGCGACCAGCTGTTCGCGCTGCTGATCGAGCGGCTCGGGCACTGCAAGAAGCGCAGCTGATGAAATGGGTGACGCCGGAGGCGGAGCGGGCGCGGGTCGGACTGAGCTTCGAAGTCCGACGCGTCGCTCGTCGTCCGAGCTGCATCGGCTACACGCTGTAGTCCTCGTGCTCCGCGACGTGTCGCCGCAGGAAAACGCGGAACCGCTCGGCTGCCGGCGACAAGGAGCGGCCGCTGCGCGTGAACGCGTAGAAGTTGCGAGTGACGGTCGGCTCGACGACCGGGCGCATCGCGAAGCCGTAACGGCGCACGAGCGACCCGGCGTACGGAATGCAGACGGTGATGCCGAGCCCGGCCGCGACCATGCTGAGCGCGGTCGACATGAACGTGACGGTCGTAGCCGGGGTGAGGTCGAGGTCCCGGAACGCATCGCGCAGGTCGCCCGACAGACGCTGGACGAACTCCCCCTTCAACGTGATCAGCGGATGGTCGACGAGTTCGGCCCAGCGCACCTCCTGCTGCGCCGCGAGCGCGTGGTCCGGCGGGAACACCGCGTAGAACGGCAGCGTGAAGAGCGTCTCGGCGTCGATGTCGGAGTTCGGGTCCCGTTCGGGCCCGACGCCGAGGTCGACTTCGCCGGAGAACACGCGCGACACGACACTCTCGACGGCGCAATCCACGAGATGGATCTCGACGTCGGGGTGCTCGCCGCGGTAGC